>JALVEZ010000102.1 GCA_027030405.1 Hydrogenothermaceae bacterium
TATAGATACTGAAGGAAGAGAATTAGGTGTTTATAAGGTCGAACCAATAGGAGGGCTTTGTAATGTCTAAACTGGTTAGAGTTAAACGGATGACTGCAACAATGCGTTTAATTCACTGGACTAATGTATTCTGCATTGTTGCTGCAGTAATTACAGGATTATATATAGCAAGTCCATATTACCAGACAATGATTGCAGAGCCGGCAGCACACAAATATGTTATGGCTTACAATCGATTAATTCATTTTACTGCTGCCATGCTTCTTGATGTTGTGGCTATTGTTATTTTTTACCTTTATTTTGCAAGTAGATTTGAAAAATTCTATAAAAAGTTGATTCCTAACAAGCAAAATCTAAAAGAGTTCTGGGAAGTTTTTTTAAATCTAATTACACTAAACAGAAGAAAAAATTTTGATTCATCCCATTTAGATAGTTTTAATGTTGTCTGGTTTACAATTTTTCATCTATTACTGGTATGGATGCTGTTTACTGGATTTTATATGTACGTTCAGGGATTAGAAAGTGGTTTATCTGCTATCGGTTCATGGTGGCCAGCTTTACTTCATCTTGTAACTGACTGGGTTGGTTGGTTGTTAGGTGGACATGGTGGTGTGAGATGGTGGCACCATCTAACCATGTGGTTAATCCTTTCATGGGTAGCCTTCCATATCTATTACCAGATATGGAGAACCATTTTCTGGAAAGAAGGAGATATAGCTATAGTCTTTGGTGGATATAAGTTTAAGAAGGTAAAAGAGTAATGAATTTCTTTGAAAGAAGGGATGAATCTCATCCCTTTTTTATTTTAAAAGTTCCATCAGGTGAATACTTCTTTCACAATAAGGGTCATTTTCCCGTGAGACACACATGTTTTTTTTCTATGTTTTTTCTATTAGGATCTTATTATTTTTTCTATTTTTTTACTTATTACTTAAATAATTTTAGAAAAGCTTATTCTTTTACGAATATAAATTTTAAGTTATAATTTTTACATATAAACTGTAAATTTGGAGAAAATAATGATATTAAACTTTACCATAGAAAATTTTAGATCTATTAATAAACCAATTACTTTGTCCTTTGAACCATTAGGGAAAGATATTTATCCTGAATATTTTATTTATAAAACCCCTTCTGGTTTAGAAATATTAAAGTTAGCTATCATTTATGGTGCAAATGCAACAGGGAAAACAAATATACTTAAAGCATTGGACTTTTTAAGAAAACTTGTTACGAAACCTAAGATTAGCAGGGAAGAAAAGATAGATTTTTTCCCATTTTTATTTACAGAATCTAAAAGAAATACAAAGTTTGAAATAGAATTTATTCAAAATAATTTAAGATACATATACAGTGTAGAACTAAACAATTCGCAGATTATAAAAGAAAAGTTTGATGCTTACTTTTCCAGAAAATCGTCAAATATTTTTAAAAGAAAAACTTTAGAAGATGGAACTGTTAAAATAGATTTTGGAAAAAAAATAAAAGTAAGTAAGGTAGATAAAGAAATAATAGAAGGAAACACTATTCCCAACACAACAACCTTTGCTGGCATATTAAAAACAAGCATTAGAATAAAAGAAATAGATTTAGCAATAAAATGGTTTGAAGAAATGTTAGCACCAATCATAGAACCACGAACAGATTTAACAATGTGGGGATTAGAACAGATAGAAAAAAAAGAAGTTGATAAAGATAAAGTAATAGAAATATTAAAAAATGCAGATTTTGGAATATATGATCTTATTGTTGAAAAGGAAAAACCAGATAAAGAAGATGTCAAATTTTTGGCTATGTTTCTTAAGAAAATTGAAGGAAAGGATGAAGATATAGACTTAGATATGATAGAAAAACTAGAACTATTTTTTGAACACAAAATAGAAAATAAAAGCTATAAATTACCATATAGAGAAGAATCAGCAGGAACACAACGATTTTATCAATTAGCAATCGTATTATCCCTGCTTCTTGGGAAAAACTTAATATTTCCAATAGATGAAATAGAATCTTCTCTACATCCTGACTTGATTAAGCATTTTCTTAAAGTATTTTTATTTAATACTAAAGGAAGACCAGCCCAGCTTATATTAACAACACATTATAGAGAATTCCTCCAAGAAAAAGATTTAATTAGAAAAGATGTAATCTGGTTCACAGAAAAAAATAAAGACCTTTCTACAGATTTATATTCCCTTGCTGACTTCAAATCGGATAAGTTAAGAAAAGAACATTCCATATACAATGCTTATAAAATGGGCAAACTGGGGGCTATTCCTTATATAAAGACATATAAAATAGAGGAATAATATTGTGGCAAGAAGAACAAGAAAAAATAAAGAACTGAAAGAAGTTGTTATCGTATACATTGAAGGAGAAACAGAAGAAGCTTACATAAATTTATTAAAAAACGAATTTAAAAATAAAATTAATATTAAAATTGAACCTGAACTACCTAAAGAACCTCAAAATCTTGATAAAACTTTACGAGAAATCAAATCTAAATTAGAAGAACTAAAGATGTCACCGGTTTATTGGATTATAGATTTTGACCATTTTAATAATGACATAAATGAAAAAAACAAATTTAAGAAGTTTTGGAATAAGATAAAAAGCGTTAATGATGTCAAATTACTTATAAATAACCCATGCGTAGAGTTCTGGTTTTTGTTGCATTTTAAATACACAAATAAAAATTATACAGTCTGCAGAGAATGTGAAAGAGATTTAAAGAAAGAAGAAATAGTTCTAAATAACAACAAGAAGGAAATAAAACCTTTTGAAAACTATAAAAAAGGAAACTTTGACGAAAAAATTAAAAAATTTTTAATTGAAAATTTAGGTTTAGCAATAGGAAATGCAAAAAAGTTAGGAAAGTTCAATATTAATAACCCACAAAGCTGTGCAGAGATTTATATCTTTATCGAAGAAAAAATCTTAAATAATTCAAGCGAAGATAAATTGTTATGAAAAATATAGCAGTGATAGGTGTTGGGAATGTCCTTTTTAAAGATGAAGGAATAGGCGTTTTTGTTGTGAAATATTTACAGGAAAATTATAAATTCAGTCCAGAAATAGATCTAATAGATGCTGGAACACTTGGATTCAGACTTATGGAATATTTAGAAGACTACAAACACGTTATTTTAGTGGATACCATTTCTATAAAAGATAAAGCTGGTTCTGTTTTTAGATTGACAGATGAACAGCTTGCAGGAATAGGTTCTTATCATCAAACGGCACATGAGGTTGAGGTAGTTCAAATGCTTGAACTTACAGCATTAAAAGGAGATAGAGCCGAAGTAATTATCGTAGGGATAATTCCAGAGGATATTTCTATAACAGAGATAGGATTAACAAAAACATTAGAAGATATACCTTTTAAAACAGCAGTTGCACAGGTTTTAAAAGAGTTAGAGCAGTTAGGTATCAAATATGAAAAAGTAAAT
>JALVEZ010000103.1 GCA_027030405.1 Hydrogenothermaceae bacterium
AAAGCAATCTTGTTGACAAATTGAAAGAGTTTAATGCAGAACTGGTAATCATAAATTTAGAATCAAGAGCAAATAACTCTTTAGAAATCATAAAAAACATTAAAGAGAACTTACCAGAAGCAAAAATAGTAGGATATGCAGGACATGCAAATATTAATCTTATGGAAAATGCAAAAAATTTAGGTGCAGATCTTGTTGTATCAAACGGTGTGGTTGTTTCTCAGCTTCCGCAGATAATAAATAGCTTAAAATAAAAAAAGGGTGGTCTAGGTGACCACCAAAATTAACGTGGGAGGCAGAAGGAGGGGTGGGACTCGTGAAATGAAGCCCGTGAACTCCAACTACAACCTTTATTTCGGTAAATAAAATTTTTAGTTTAATCTTTTAATCAATCTTTTTATAAAATCAAGTATTTTCAAATACTTAAGCATTCTTAACGTAAGACCATATATTCAAGTTAAAATATTTACTACAAAAATAAATCAGGGGTATAGGTAATGATATATAAAAATTTAGGAAATACAGGATTAAAAGTTTCGGTGATTTGCTTAGGAGCAATGACATTTACAGAAAAAGGCTGGCGTTCTGCAGGAAAAATGGAATTTTCGGAAATTCAAAAAGTTGTTGATTACTCCCTCGATAAAGGAATTAATTTCTTTGATACAGCAGATATTTATGCTTACGGAGAATCGGAAGAACTATTAGGAAAGGCCTTAGGAAATAAGAAAAATGATGTAATCATCGCAACAAAAGTAAGAGGTGTAATGGATGAAAACGACCCGAACAATAGAGGTTTATCAAAACACCATATATTTAAATCAATAGATGATAGTTTAAGAAGATTAGGAAGAGATTACATCGATCTTTATCAGGTTCATTGGTGGGATAACTCAACACCGATTGAAGAAACAATTGAAGCATTAAATGATCTTGTCAGAGAAGGAAAAGTTAGATATATCGGAATATCAGACTTTGCAGGCTGGCAGATAACAAAGTCTGTTATGCTTCAAGAAATGAAAAACTACTCAAAATTTGTGTCTGCTCAGATGTATTACTCTTTATTAGGAAGAGATATAGAATTTGAGGTTGTTCCTGCCTGTGAAGATTTAGGGATAGGAATATTACCATGGAGTCCACTTGCTGGAGGTTTTCTTTCTGGCAAATATTCAAGAGAAAATCCTCCACCAACTGACAGTCGATATGCACGAATGGAAAAACCATTTTTAAGGTTTGATTTTGAAAAAGCATATTTTATTATTGATGAAATGAAAAAAATAGCAGAAAAACATAATGCAACAGTTTCTCAGGTTGCTCTGAACTGGTTAAGAGCAAAATCATTCGTAAGTTCTATAATAATAGGCGTAAGAAACTTAGAACAGTTAAAAGATAACTTAGGCTCATTGGACTGGGAACTAACACCAGAAGAAGTTGAATATTTAGATCAAATATCAGAGCCAGAAAGACCATATCCTCAATGGTTTCTTGATATGTTTGCCTCTTTATAAAATGGTAAAATATTTAAAATTTTAAAAGAGGTTTCTTGATGGCTAAAAGAACTGATATTAACAAAATATTACTTATAGGCTCTGGCCCTATCATAATCGGGCAGGCTGCAGAGTTCGATTATTCAGGAACTCAAGGAGCAAAAGCTTTAAAAGAAGAAGGATACGAAGTTATTCTTGTAAACTCAAATCCTGCAACAATTATGACAGATCCAGAAATCGCAGACAAAACATACATAGAGCCTCTCACAACTAAAATCTTAGAAAAAATTATACAAAAAGAAAGACCTGATGCACTTCTTCCTACACTTGGAGGACAGACATCTTTAAACCTTGCAATAGGCCTCTATGAGAAAGGAATTTTGGACAAATACAACGTAAAAATGATAGGGGCTAACTACGAAGCTATCAAAAAAGCAGAAGATAGAGAACTTTTCAAACAAGCAATGGAAAAAATAGGTTTAAAAATGCCTAAAAGTGCAGTGGTCAAAACTATGGCAGAAGCAGTTGAAATAATGGACTGGATAGGTTTTCCAGTGATCATCAGACCTTCATTCACACTTGGAGGAACAGGCGGAAGTATAGCCTATAACGCAGATGAATTCATATCAAAAGTTAAGTCAGGACTTGAAGCATCCCCTATAAGTGAGGTTTTACTGGAAGAATCGGTGATAGGCTGGAAAGAGTTTGAGATGGAAGTAATGAGAGATAAAAATGATAACTGTGTTATTATCTGTTCCATCGAAAACTTCGACCCTATGGGTGTTCATACAGGGGATAGTATAACAATAGCACCTGCAATGACGCTTACCGATAAAGAATATCAAATGCTAAGAGATTACTCTATCGCAGTTATAAGAGAGATTGGTGTTGAGACTGGTGGTTCAAATGTTCAGTTCTCACAAAATCCAGAAACAGGTGAATTTTATGTTATAGAAATGAATCCAAGGGTTTCCCGTTCATCTGCATTGGCATCAAAAGCAACAGGATTCCCGATTGCAAAAATTGCTGCAAAATTGGCTGTCGGTTATACATTAGACGAACTACCAAACGATATAACAAAAGAAACTCCTGCCTCTTTTGAACCAACAATCGACTATATTGTAACCAAAATACCTCGTTTTGATTTTGCTAAATTCCCTGAAGCTGACCAGACTTTAACAACTATGATGAAATCTGTTGGGGAAGTTATGGCAATAGGAAGAACATTTAAAGAAAGTTTCCAAAAAGCATTAAGAAGTTTGGAACTCGGAAAATATGGATTTTATGCGAAATTAGAAAATGCTTCAGATGAAGAAATTAAGGAAAAAATCATAAGACCGACTCCAGAAAGAGTCTGGTACATAGCAGAAGCCTTTAGGAGAGGATACACAATTGACGAAGTTCATCAGATGTCACATATAGATAAATGGTTTTTAAATCAGATAAAAGAAATAATTGATCTTGAAAAAGAGATAGCTTCTAAAACATTAGGAACGATAGATGCTGACCTTTTAGAAAAAGCAAAGCAGTGGGGCTTTTCGGATAGAGAACTGGCAAGACTACTAAAAACCAGTGAAGAAAAAATTAGAGAAAAAAGAATTGATGTTTCTTACAAAGTTGTTGATACCTGTGCAGCAGAATTTAAAGCTTTTACTCCTTACTATTATTCTTCATACGAGAGTTTAGTTGGGAAAGTAGAAGAAGATGGTAGTATAAAACTCTACAGGGATTCAGAAAATTAATCTAAAACAAGATAGAAGAAGTAAGCTCCTAAAAGTGCTACAACGATTATTAATAAAATTGTTAAAAGCATCATAAAAACCTCCTTGAAAAACGATTCGACAGCAGGAGAAAAATTATGAATAAGACAATAAAATCTTTAAAACCGTATCCAATGGAAGAACTTAACAGGATAAAAGCAGAACTAAAAGAGAAAGGAATCAAGATTTATGAT
>JALVEZ010000104.1 GCA_027030405.1 Hydrogenothermaceae bacterium
GTTTCTTTTCCTCTTCTGGCTATCTCTTCTATTGGAAGGCAGCCTTCAAAGAAAACAGCCCTTTCAAAATCTTTTAAAGGAACCTGTTCTCCTTTTAACAGTTCATTATAAAATTTTTCATACTCTTCTTCGTTCAGAACACAGTTAAAGTAGTCTCCTTCACCTTCTCCCTTATCGTATCTATTCCCCCAAAAACCTTTTGTGTAATCTACTGTTTCTGCATCAACTGTAGGAGCTATTGCATCATAAAAATAAAGATGTTCGCTTCCTGTTAATTTCTGGATTTCTTTTGAGAGGTCTTCCGATGTTAAAGGCCCTGTGGCGATAACTACGTAATCTGCGTTTGGAATTTTTTTGATTTCTTCTCTTATAACATTTATATTTGGATGATTTTCAAGGATCTGTGTGATTCTTTCTGAAAACTTGACTCTATCTACTGCCAATGCAGAACCTGCTGGAACTCTAAATTCGTCTGCTACTTTTACAATAAGAGAGTCTAACATTCTCATTTCTTCTTTTAAAAGTCCAGCTCCTGTTCCTATCTCAAAGCTTCCGAATGAGTTTGAACAGACTATTTCTGCAAATTTATCTGTTTTGTGTGCTGGTGTCATTTTTACAGGTCTCATTTCATATAGATCTACTTTAAATCCTTCTTCAGCTATCCTATAAGCTGCTTCACTACCTGCAAGACCTGCACCGATTACTACTACTTTTTTCAATTCTAACCACCTATATTTTTGATTTCATATGTCTAAACATTTTACAAGATAATTAGAATGCTGGTATTTTCAAGGAAATTAAATTGAGAAAATTGAGAAAAAATCAGGAAAAGCGTAATACATTTTGCAGCTCTCTGCAGATAATTTGTATTACAGTTAATCTGTTAAAACATCTACACCGATATTAACACCATAATTTTTTTCTATAAAATTATCTATTTTATTCATGATTTCTATTCTTTTCTTTTCTGGTATTTTTTTATGAATATCAATATTAACAACATAGAAAGGTTTAAAAAATGAGTCTGTTTGAGTTATGTCTTTAAAATCAAGTTCATACTTATCTTTAATTCCAAGCTCATTAAGAATTTTCTCTACATCTTTTAATATCTTCTTTGAATTTACTTTTTTAGTTACTTTAAAATCCTTTACAACACCCATAATTAAACCCCTAAAGTCGAAATAAATAAATGAACATCTTTAATATAAACTCTTAACGTTTTTTTATCCAGTGTTTTTAATTCTTTAAAATCTGATTTTAAATTATAATCTGCATCATTTCGTTTTGCTTTTAAAATTTCAAATCTTTTTATTAAATCAAACCTACCCATATCAGCCAAAATTTTTGGAATATGGCTGTGCATATTTTTATTTTTAAAATTATAACCTTGCTTTGATAGTCTATCCCTTAAATGCCAAATTAATCCATAATAAGCTCGGCTTATTCCAGTTCTTACATAAAATTCTTTTCGTTTTCTTGTGTAGTTATCAATATCTTTTAAAATATCCTCAGCAATTTTCAAAAATTCTTTACTCATTTTCATCCTCTGGAATATCTTCTTCGCTATTTAAATATTTGATTACATTGTCTAATAGATCCTTTCCGATTTCCTCTATCTGTTCATTTAGATTAATTCCAAACTGATTTAAAGTTTTTATTAAATCATCTGCAGTATTTATATTAAACTGCTCCATGTATCCTAAAAATGTGCCAATTTTAAACTTTATATCCCACTTAGTTCAGATAAAACAAAAGAAATATTAGATGAGGCTGTTATTTTCACAGACTTTATATCCCATATAGTTCAGATAAAACAAGATTAAAAATAATCGGAAGAGTTTTAATAGATATGCACTTTATATCCCATATAGTTCAGATAAAACGAAAGATAGAAATCTGGGCTATTCAAACTTCAAACAGCTTTATATCCCATATAGTTCAGATAAAACGCGGAGCAAAAAATGAATATCAAAGAGAAAACATCATTGCTTTATATCCCATATAGTTCAGATAAAACAGTCATAGAATTCCCCAAAACCATTATTAGAGTCACTTTATATCCCATATAGTTCAGATAAAACATTTTTTTTTCTTTTCTTTTTTTATTTTTTTTAGGAAATCAGCTTTATATCCCATATAGTTCAGATAAAACAGGAGTTTATAAAGATGAAAACGAAAAATATTACAAATCTTTATATCCCATATAGTTCAGATAAAACAAGAGTACAAAAAGCATTTAAGACAAGCTTGGGAAACTTTATATCCCATATAGTTCAGATAAAACAAGAAACCTTTAAGGTATTTAGATTTAATAAACTTTATATCCCATATAGTTCAGATAAAACCAGTATTTTGGAAATATCAAACTTTCACAAATACATTCTTTATATCCCATATAGTTCAGATAAAACTCCCAGCAATACCTTTTATTGCGTCCCCAACAACCTTTATATCCCATATAGTTCAGATAAAACTCAATTGCTTCTTTAAAAGAGCAATTGTTCACTTTTCTTTATATCCCATATAGTTCAGATAAAACATTAATTATTCTTGTTTGTCTTTTATTCTATTCTGCTTTATATCCCATATAGTTCAGATAAAACTAAAGCTTCCGACCAAATAATAAAGTTATTGAGACCTTTATATCCCATATAGTTCAGATAAAACTGAGAAAAAGAAAAAATAATATCCAAATTAAAAAACCCTTTATATCCCATATAGTTCAGATAAAACAGGACATCATCTACGGCAGTCTGTTTGACGGACTGCCAGCTTTATATCCCATATAGTTCAGATAAAACTCAAGAAATAAAGGTAAAAAATTTTATTCTTTGATACTTTATATCCCATATAGTTCAGATAAAACATAATAGCGCCTGTTCTGTCGTTCCTATATATCTGTCCTTTATATCCCATATAGTTCAGATAAAACCTTCATTCACTAAATCAAGGTATCCTCTTACGAATTTCTTTATATCCCATATAGTTCAGATAAAACGAAGCTTACCTCTTTTCCCGATACTAACAATAACTATTGTCTTTATATCCCATATAGTTCAGATAAAACTGCCTTCTTTTATGTTAAGAAAAGTAGCCATAGCACACTTTATATCCCATATAGTTCAGATAAAACTATTCATTTCAAAAAAAGATTAATTGAATTAACGAAGCTTTATATCCCATATAGTTCAGATAAAACCAGGAAGCTTGGGGAGAATTCAAGTCTCAGCTCTCTCCTTTATATCCCATATAGTTCAGATAAAACAACGAACCATCAATAGTTAATCCTGCATTCTTACATACCTTTATATCCCATATAGTTCAGATAAAACAATTTTTAATTTTAAATTTTTTATCCCTCACTACACGCTTTATATCCCATATAGTTCAGATAAAACTAGGCAAACCTTTTGCT
>JALVEZ010000105.1 GCA_027030405.1 Hydrogenothermaceae bacterium
GTTGAAAATCAACATATTCTATTGCCAAATATCCCAAATTTTGTACAAGCTATAACTTAATATACTGAAAAATAAAGAAAATGTCAAATTAAATGTCTAAATTTTGTCTCAATTACGAAATCTTTATTTTTCAACAACTTACAACTTTTACATCTCAAAAAATGCCCCGCTATTCTGTACAGATTACCCGAATTTGCAAAATATTGATACTACTTATTCATTTTTGAAGAGCGTTTTCCCTGTATCTGTAAGTTATTTATTTTACTACAAAAAATTGAATCTCAATTTAATGAGATTATATTTTTTATTTTTACTACTGTCTTTCTAAGACCTAAATCTGCCTTTGATTTAAATCAATAAAAATCCCTCTAGAAATCACCAGATTTCAACTGAAATTTCATCTCAACTAATTAAAACTTTGATATAAAAATGACTAAATTTGTATAAAAATCATTGCAAAGGTTATAATTTTTGCTATCTTTAGTTCTTTAAAAATCACAGGTTGAGGTAAAAATGTCTAAATTACAAGATTTAATCAAGGAAAAAGTTTTAGTTATAGACGGTGCAATGGGAACAATGATTCAGTCTATGATCATCCCCCTTGAAGTGTGGCAGGATAAAGTAGGATGTAATGAGCTTTTAAACCTGACAGCACCAGATATCATAAAAAGCATTCACGAAAAATATGCACAGGCAGGAGCCGACCTTATAAAAACAAACACATTCGGCTCCATTCCGTGGGTATTAGATGAATACCAGATAGGAGATAAAACATATGAAATATCAAAAGCAGGTGCACAGCTTGTAAAAGAAGTTTGTGAGAAATACTCTACACCAGAAAAGCCCCGTTTTGTAGCAGGATCATTGGGCCCAGGAACTAAACTGCCTTCACTTGGACATATTCATTATGATGAAATGTACGAAGGATACAAAATTTCAGCAGAAGGAATGATTGATGGCGGAGTTGATGTTTTTCTTCTTGAAACCTGTCAGGATCCACTTCAGATAAAAGCAGCACTCCACGCCTGCACAGACGCAGCAAAGGAGAAGGGAAAAGAGATACCGATAATGGTTTCAGGAACAATAGAGCTATCAGGAACAATGCTGATTGGGACTGACGCCCAGACCCTTGCAGCTATAATGGAACCTTTTGACATACTATCCCTTGGATTTAACTGTGGAACGGGGCCAGATCAGGTAGAACAGCATTTAAAAAAGCTGTCAGAAGTCTGGGGAAAACCCATTTCCATCCACGCCAATGCAGGACTTCCTGAAAACAGAGGCGGACACACATACTATCCGATGGGCGCAGAAGAGTTTGCAGAAAAAGAAGCAAAATTTTTAGAGTTTGACGGCGTATCTATTGTTGGAGGCTGTTGTGGAACTACGCCGGCACACATAAAAGCCCTTTACGAAAAAGTTAAAGACAAAAAGCCAAAACCACCAAAAGGAAGCCAGCCTAAAGCACTTGCTTCACTTTTTGGAGTTCAGCCTTTATTTCAGGATCCACCCCCGTTTATGGTTGGAGAAAGAACAAATGCCACAGGTTCTAAAAAATTCAGAGAACTTTTAATGAAAGAAGATTATGACGCAATCCTTGAAATAGCACAGGAACAGGTAAAAGGCGGGGCACACGGTCTTGATGTGAGCGTAAACTATGCAGGAAGAGATGAGATAAAAGATATGCACGAGGTTATAAGCAGGTTTGTTCAAAAAATTCCTGTTCCGTTAATGCCTGACTCCACACAGCCTGACGCCTTAGAAACTGCTTTAAAACTGATAGGTGGAAAGCCTATTCTTAACTCTGTTAATTTTGAAGATGGAGTTGAAAAGTTTGATAAAGTTTGCAGTCTTGCCAAAAGATATGGAGCTTCTCTTGTTTGTCTTACAATCGATGAAGAAGGAATGGCTAAAACAAAAGACAAAAAAGTTGCAGTGGCAGAAAGAATGTATGAAAGGGCAACAAAAGTTCACGGTATCGACCCGCAGGACTTAGTTTTTGACCTTTTAACATTTACAGTAGGAAGTGGAGATGAAGAATACAGAGACGCAGCAATCCAGACAATAGAAGCTATTAGAGAGCTAAGAAAAAGACATCCAGAGGTTGGGGCAGTACTGGGGATATCTAATATATCCTTTGGACTTGATATGAAAGCCCGAAAATACCTTAACTCTGTCTTCCTTCACCACTGTATAGAAGCAGGTCTCACAATGGCGATTGTCAATCCAAAACATCTTATTCCTATACACAAAATCTCAGAAGAAGATAAAAAAGTTTGTGAAAATCTTTTATTTAATGTGTGGGAAAATGGAGAAGACCCTTTATTCAAGTTCATAGACCATTTCTCAAAAGCAGTTGAGAAAGATTCCACAGATGATGACGAATTTAAAAATCTTCCTATTGAAGAAAGAATAAAAAGACTACTTATTGATGGGGAGAAAAATAAACTTATAGAAGCAGTTGAAGAGGCAAGACATACCATTTCTCCTGAAACAATAATAAATGAAATACTTATAGAAGCAATGAAAGTTGTCGGAGACCTTTTCGGTGAAGGAAAAATGCAGCTTCCTTTTGTCCTCCAGTCTGCTGAAGCTATGAAAGCGGCAGTTGATTATTTAAATCAGTATCTTCCAAAAAAAGAAAAAGGAAGTGAAACAAAGCTTGTTCTTGGAACAGTTAAAGGTGATGTTCACGATGTCGGTAAAAATCTTGTTGATATAATCCTTACAAACAACGGATATAAAGTCATAAACCTCGGAATAAAAGTTGAAATTGAAAAATTTATAGAAGCTTATGAGCAGAACAAAGCCCATGCCCTTGGAATGAGCGGACTGCTTGTTAAATCCACCCTTGAGATGAAAAACAATCTTGAAGAACTTCAAAGAAGAGGTATAAAAGTTCCAGTTCTACTTGGAGGGGCAGCACTTACAAAAAGATTTGTTGATGAATACTGCAGACCTATTTATGACGGCCCGATTTTTTACTGCAGGGATGCATTTGACGGGCTGACTGCGATGTCAAGGATAGAAAAATGGGACGGTGTTTCTCTACTTGACACAAATTTAGGAGATGATCTGGTGGAGGAAATAGTAGAAGAAGTTGAAAAAGAAGAAGTGTATATTCCACCTATTGAAGAGATAGAAATGCCTGACAGATCTGTTCCAGTTCCTATCCCACCTTTCTGGGGAAGAAAAGTATGGATAAATCCTAAAAATGAAAATGAAGAGTACAGGGAAATTCAAGAACTTGCATTTGAATGGCTAAATAAAGGAGCTTTATTTAAAAGGGCTTGGGGATACTCAGGTAAAGACAGGCAGAAGTATAAAGAGCTTTTAGAAAAGGAAATTCTTCCAAACTTTGAAAGACTAAAAAGGCAGT
>JALVEZ010000106.1 GCA_027030405.1 Hydrogenothermaceae bacterium
TTGGATCAACTGCAAGGATACTTCCATTTCCTGGAAGTGCTATCCCGAGAGCCTCAGAAAGACAGTTCATAGAGTTAGCAGTAAACATACCAGAACAAGAACCACAGGTAGGACAGGCTTGCTGTTCTATTTCAGTCAGTTCTTCTTTTGTCATCAATCCTCTTTGAACTGCACCTACTGCTTCAAAAGCAGTTGCAAGATCAATAGGTCTTCCTGTTGATGTATGCCCAGCAGCCATAGGGCCACCACTTACAAAAATTGTAGGTACATTGAGTCTTGCCGCTCCCATTATCATTCCAGGGACTATTTTGTCACAGTTTGGAATACAAACAAGTCCATCAAGTTTATGTGCTTCGACTACAGTTTCTACGGAATCTGCTATGATCTCTCTACTTGGTAAAGAGTAATGCATTCCTGAGTGACCCATTGCAATTCCGTCATCTACACCGATAACATTAAATTCAAATGGAACACCACCAGCTTCTCTAATAGCCTGTTTTACTATCTGGGCAAATTCTCTTAAATGGACATGTCCAGGGACTATGTCTATGTAAGAGTTAGCTACTCCTATAAAAGGTTTATTAAAATCCTCTTCAGAAAGCCCACATGCTCTGAATAGACTTCTATGAGGTGCTCTTTCAACACCTTTTTTGACTATATCACTTCTCATAAATTCTTCTCCGTATTTCTTTTTTTATTTTACTTGATTTTATATAAATATTATTTATATATATAATATATGCATATAAAAATTTTTATACAAGATTAAAAGCTAAAATAAAAATAAAATATTAAGCTGCTTTTCCTTCTTTTTCCATAAATTCTTTAATTCTTACTTCCATTAAATCTTTTAAATATAGTTTTCTTCTTTTTAATCTTTCTTCTTCTGCTTCTATTTCTGGATCTGGTGGAAAATGTTTGTCTAATTTATGAACTTTCCATTTAAGTTCTTCATGTTCTTCATACCATTTTTTGAATTCTTCATCTGTTTCTAATAATTTCTGGATAGCTTCTTCTCTTGTCATGGCACTCTCCTTTATATTTTATTTTTGGCAAAAATCTTTCATTTTATTTATTATTTCTTCAAATAATGGAACCACAACATGTTCAAGGTTCTCATATATAAACTCTGCAGTTTCATAATCATAAAGATGTACAATTTCATTTCTAAATCTTACTGTTTTAGGAATTTTATCCTCATATTTTTCATCCAAATTCATAGTTCTATAAAACTGTTTAAAACAATCCATTGGAGAATTACACTCAATTCCTTTCTGTTCTTCTAAAAAAACTTTTATAGTTTTCCATAAACTTTCAAATGTATATTCAAATCTTTTTGCAGAAACTTCATATAAAATTTCATCCTCTAATTCGTCTGCTAAATCTCTTATTTCTTTCAGTTTCTGGAAAGCTTTTTCGGATTGAGTAAGCTTTTTAGAAACTCTTTCCCCACATGCCATATAATAGCTCCTTTCAAGGCAAATTCTAAAAAATCAAGATCCACTCTTTGAAAATCAACCAAATCTATAATTCTTGCCGTATCAACCCAGTAGTTTAAATTTTCTTTAAGATATAAAAATGTTCCATCATCAATTTCTTCTGTATAAAAAAGTCCAATATCAATATCAGAATGATGAGAACCTTTACCTAATGCCGAAGAACCAAACAAGATGACACAGACTTTATCTTTATCTAAAAGCTTAAAGATCTCATTTAAAATCTGTTCTTTTATGTTTGGCTTCACATTCATATTATGTTCCGTGTTCCCAGCTTGATAAATATTCTTTTTGCTCTTCGGTAAGTTCATCAATTTTAATTCCCATGGCATCAAGTTTAATTCTTGCCACTTCAAAGTCAAGTTCATCTGGAACTTTATAAACTTTATTTTCTAATTTATCGTGATTATTAACTAAATATTCAGCAGAAAGAGCCTGATTTGCAAATGACATATCCATAACCTGTGCAGGATGACCTTCTGCTGCAGCAAGGTTTACAAGTCTTCCTTCTGCTAATATGTATATATTTCTACCATCTGGTAGAGTGTATTCTTTTACATTTTCCCTTATTTCTCTTGTTGAAACTGCCATCTCTTCAAGGGCCTTTATATTTATCTCAACATCAAAATGTCCTGAGTTTGAAACAATTGCACCGTCTTTCATTACTTTAAAATGGTGTCTATCAATAACATTTATATCTCCTGTAACAGTTACAAAGAAATCTCCTATTTTTGCAGCTTCTATCATAGGCATAACCCTAAATCCATCCATTCTTGCTTCAAGAGCTTTTAGAGGATCTACTTCTGTAACAATAACACTTGCTCCCATTCCGTGTGCCCTCATTGCTACGCCTTTTCCGCACCATCCATATCCAGCCACAACAAAATTAGAACCTGCCAAAAGTCTGTTCGTAGCCCTTAAAATTCCGTCGATAGTTGATTGACCTGTTCCATATCTATTATCAAAAAGATGTTTGGTATATGCATCGTTCACTGCAATTACTGGAAACTTTAAAGCCCCCTCCTTAGCCATTGCTTTCAACCTTATAACACCTGTCGTAGTTTCTTCTGTTCCACCGTATATATTTGGAATCAATTCCTGTCTTTCTTGATGAAGAGTTGAAATAAGGTCAGCCCCATCATCCATAGTGATGTTAGGTTTTCTGTCTAAAACCTCTTTTATATGCTGGTAATATGTATCTCTATCTTCTCCGTGAATTGCAAAAGTTGGAATTCCATATTCTTTAACAAGTGCCGCTGCAACATCATCCTGTGTTGATAAAGGATTTGAGGCAGTTAAATAAACATCTGCACCACCTGCTTTTAATGTAATCATAAGATTTGCTGTCTCTGTCGTTACGTGAAGACAAGCTCCAATTGTAATTCCTTTTAATGGTTTCTCTTTTAAAAATCTTTCTCTGATTTGTCTAAGGACAGGCATATCTTTTTCAGCCCACTGGATTCTCAAAACTCCCTTTTCTGCAAGAGATAAATCTTTTACGTGATATTCCATTCAATTCTCCTCTAAGTTTTAACATAACATAAAAAGCTGGTAAAATAGATTACTATTATAATATAAAATTGTAAGTTGAGGAGAAAAATGAGCAATTTAGCCGCTATTCAACAAGAATTTGATATTGTTATTGGACTTGAAACACACGTTCAAATGGCAACAAATACCAAACTTTTTTGTGGATGCAAATTAGAGTTTGGTGCTCCACCAAATACTAATGTCTGTCCTGTTTGTTTAGCACTTCCAGGAAGTTTACCGGTTTTAAATAAAAAAGCAATGGAATACGCTATAAAAGCTTCTCTTGCTCTAAACTGTGAAGTTCATGAATTATCAATTTTCGCAAGGAAACATTATTTT
>JALVEZ010000107.1 GCA_027030405.1 Hydrogenothermaceae bacterium
GCAACCACTCTTAACATTCCTTGATACTTCTTTTCTTCCTTTTTAGCTCGAATTGTCCCGACTTCCTAAGGGCATTGTAGAAAGGCTTTAGATGTTATATTTTTTTTATGAACTGGTTTAAATTTAAACGAGCTTGAGAAAGGATTTATAAACTTAGGGATTGCTATTATTGTCTTTGCTATTGTCCAACTCTTATCAGTGGACGTGCTTCTTTAAATACTTCTGTTGTTTATGTTTTAGTTGCGATTATATTGTTTTTTTATAGGTGTGGTTTTATCTTCTCTTGGAGGAAACAATAATTAGTAACGAAATTCTTAATCTTTTAATAGTTGGTGGTGGAGTAATTATTTTCGGTCTTATAATGGTTGCTTTTGGGCTCTACCTTCAAAAAAAACACAAGCATTCTTAAATTTTTTATTTGATCAAAAAACATCTTAAAACAGAAATAATCCCAGCTTATTCAAATTTTTATCTTAAATTTATCTTTCTTTTTCTTTATCTGCTCGGCTATAAAATTTATGTATGCTTTTGACTTTTCTTTATCTCTAAATTTTTTTATTTTTCTAAGTTTGTATCCTTTTTTTCTCAATTCTAAATATTTTTTTATTCTTTCACTTTCCAATTCATCTAATTTTATCTTCAAGGTTTAGCTCCTTTAATATTTCTCAGAACCTATCTTCCAAAAACCCTTCTTTTGCTCTTTTAGTTTGCATTATCATTCTTAATTCTTCAACAAACTTAAACACAAATGTCAGAAAATCATGATTTTTATTGTTTATAAAATAAAATAGTTTTTAAGGAGGATTTTATTTTGAAAACTACATTATCTAATACTCTTCATTTAGCAACTTTTATAGACATTGTTTCGATTCAGAAAAATCCAGAAACTAAAAAAGATTCAGCCATAATTCGACTTAACCTCTATGGAAATATAATCTTAGTCAACGTTCCAGAAGAAATAATCCCTATAATTCTGGCACTTGATAGCGGTGATGAACTCCTGGTTCTATTAAAAAAGACAATAAAAAATGAATACTTTCTTTATGGAATTCAACTGCTAAACTTTTCATTATATAACTGAATTATAAATAAATATAGGTTTGACATTAGATATTTTTTAATATTTAATTAAAAATCATCCACGGGGGATAACAAATGAAAAAAGAAAAATATTTGATAGCGTTAGCAGGACTTTTTCATGATATTGGGAAGTTTTACCAGAGAGCCACGAATATAAAAACCACAAAAGAAGAAAAAGATGAATTTGGCTATGCCCATGCAGCACTATCAGCAAAAGCATTAAAAGAAGAACTTAGTGAAGGGTTAAAATCAGTTTTTTCTGAAGATGAAATTAATCTGATCATTGAAGGTGTTTATCATCATAAACCTAAAAATGAAATAGAATTTTTAATGCAAAAGGCAGACTGGGTATCATCTTCAGAGAGAGCAAAAGAAGGAAATATTTTTAATTTAGAAATTTTGCCAGAAGATAAAAAAGATAAGCTCCAAAAGTTTGCAGAAAACAATCCACGATTAAGAAGTATTTTTGAAAATTTAGAACTAAACAAAAAACCAAATCCAAGAAATTATTTTTATAAAATATCACCTCTAAATTTGTCAGAGGATATTTTTCCGATTGCATTAGAGGATGCATACGTAGATATATATGAAAGAAAAGAAAAAACAGAAGAAGAATTATTGGGTTCTTATTATAAACAGTGGGAAGAATTTAAAAAGGAATTTAACGAAAAATTAAAAGACTCAGGTCTTACCTTTGAAAATTCACAGGAAAAAGTTTTTAGCTTAATTTACCATTTACTTTATAAATATCTATGGTGTATTCCTGCATCAACCTACGATAGGGAAAATTATTCAAATCACTATCCAGATATCTCGCTTTTTGACCATTCAAGGGTTTTATCGGCGGTAGCCTGTTGTTTTTTAGATTATGACAAAAATGGGTTTACTCAAAAATCTATAGATACCTTCAAGAATGAAATAAAAGACAAAAAAGTTTTTTTACATATAAAAGCTGATATTAGCGGAATTCAAAAGTTTATTTATAACGTTTATCAAGGTAAAGGTGGAGTTGCAAAGATACTCAGAGGAAGAAGCTTTTATGTTGCTTTGCTTCCAGAAATTTTATCCCGCTATATCCTGAACGAGCTTGAATATCCTATATCTAATTTGCTTTACAGTGGTGGTGGGATTTTTGAAATATTAGTCGCAAATACAGAAGAAAATAGAAAAAGATTAGAAGAAATCAAAAAAGAAATAAACGAATTTTTATCATCTGAATTTGAAGCAGATTTAGGGTTATCTCTCGGAACTCACGAATACTCACCTGTAGAAATGATGGAAAATTATAAAGAAGTTTTAAGATGTTTAAACCAGAACCTTGATAATGCTAAAAAAGAAAAATTTGAAAAACTCATTGATAGTGGAGAAATATTTGAGCTTTTAAATGAAAAAGCAGAGAAAATAGAAGGAAACAAAAAGAAATGCCCAGTTTGTCAGACTTATTTAATAGATGAAAATTTAACTGATGAAGATGAGATTTGTGATGTTTGTGATACCTTCAAAAAGATAGGTCAGAATTTACCAAGAACTGAAACATTAGTTTTTGCAAAAAGCCGAACAGAGAATTTTAGAAATGATGATAAAGTTATAGACTTTGAAGATTTTGGAATTGTTTATCTTTTTACAGAGACAGCTGATGATAAGAAGGAAAAATACTTAAAACCAATTCTTTACGACGAAGAAACCACAGAAATATTAGATATAAATGACACAAAATTAGAAAAATATATCACTGGCTTCAAATTTATGGGAAAAACAGTTCCAGAAGTTATTAAAACTATACCAAAAGAAGAATCTGGAGAAGATGAGGCAATATATCCAGGACAAATTGCACCATTTACGTATCTTGCCACGTATTCTGATGGAGACGACAGAATCGGAATTGTTAGAATGGATGTTGATAACTTAGGGAAGTTATTCAGTAAAGGTTTAGGTGATAAAATTTCAATTTCAAGAATTGCAACACTCAGCCGCTCCTTAGATTTATTCTTTGCAGGTTATCTAAATAAAATTTGTGAAAATTTATCAAAAAACCATATAAACAAAGAATCAAAAATAAATAACCTCTTCTACATTTTATACTCTGGTGGAGATGATGTTTTCTTAGTAGCTCCATGGGATAAAGGAATAGAAGCTGCAGAGTCTATCCAAAAAGAATTTGAAAGATATACTTGTAATAATCCAAATGTAACTATATCTTCAGGCTATCTTCAAACAAAAC
>JALVEZ010000108.1 GCA_027030405.1 Hydrogenothermaceae bacterium
AAAATTTCTCTGTTTTGGTTTTAAAATCAATTCCTAAATCAGCAGATGGTAATAGATGTGCACCGTCAGATGCTTCGTAAAATGTTTTTGATATAGACCTAAACCACCATCCAGAATGCTCTTCAAAGTCAAGCCAAGGAGTATGAACTATCCCAAATTCAAATCCTGTTTTTGGAATTAAGCTTGATATGTCCTTGTATAAATAGAGATGTTTAAACTTCACATCAAATTCATTTCCTTCATTAGGATCGTTTTTATGAGGAAGATTTGTAATATCAAAAGTTACCCTAAAATAATCTTTATCATTAAAATATGTTTTTATAATAGCGTATCCTCTTCTTACTTCAAATTTGCCTTCATCTTTTCCATTGTGCCTATCAATAAAAGTATAGCCAATATAACCAACACCACTGTATTTTACTTTTTTAAATTTTCCTACTAATTTACTTTTGGATTTTTCTAGTTCTTCTTCCATCTTTTTAACTTTCTTTTCAGTATCAGTTACCCTTTCTTCATTTTTTAATGCTTTTTGTTTTTCTTTAAAAAGTTCTTCATCAAGCTGAACTGCTTCTTCCTTTGTAATAATTCCTTTTTCATAAAGTTTTTTTACCACAGGATTTCCAATCTCTTGTGCTGACACTAACCCTACAGCTCCCACTAAAGCCAATGTTATTAATTGTTTTTTCATTTTTACCTCCATAATATTTTCTTAAAAATATTCTAAAATACGAATATTAAATTTTTATTAAAAATTTTTAACATTTAGAAAAACCACTGAGTAGTGAGTTTCAATCTTTTTACCTTATAATCTCCTATATTAACTCCATAATCGTCAGACTGGTAAGATAAACCAATTTTCGTAGTATTCCCTCTCAGATACCAGTTAATTCCAACAATATTTGATTTTAAAGTATAATCTCCATTTCCATCCCACCTGTCCCACTTTTCATATCTATAAAATGGTGCAATATAGTAAAAATCTGGCATAACATATTCTGCAGTTGCATACCACCCTTTTGATTTACCAACTTCATTTGTTATCCAGTCTTTTATCACACCATCAAAATCAAAATATTCAGCCTGAATAAAAAACCCTTTGTAATGGGCAGACATTTCATAGTTTATTAATGTTCTATCTATTTCATGCTTGTTGCTTGAAGGATCCTGATATTTTATTTTTGGAACTTTCCAGTATCCTACCCCTACTTCAAAATGCTTTCCTTTCCCAAAGTATGTTTCTGTTCTTTTGGTTTCTTCCCATCCTTTAAACGGAGAAATGAAAATTTTTCCACCGTAGAAATAGTCCTGTTCAATAATTTTTCCACCTTGGGATTTCAGATCCTTGTAAGATGTGGCGTCTTTAAATTTTCCTGAATATACAGCATCTCCAAAAGCAATTTGGTAATGAATTTTTTTCTTCCAGTTTCCATACATCTGGGCGTTTGTTGCACGGCGGTTGTGGGATATAAACTGTGCTGCTTCATCTGCAACGTGTGGACGGTCATAATGAATTACCCAAGCTGATTTTACAGTTTCAGTTCTTGAAACATCAATCTTACCTCTGTAAAATTTAAAATTAATTAAAGAACCATATTTTTTAAAAGGTTTTTTGATTTTTAAATAAGCGTCACCAACATTAAAATGCTGTTCACCTTTATCCTGATAATTTGCTTTATCGTTCCTTATATCCATAGTAAAAGACACATGTTTTGAAAATGCAGCACTTACTTCAAATCTCGTTCTTCTTAAATAAGCATCCCATGTGTTAATGTCGCTTTTAGCAGGATCTGCATAATCCTTTTTGTAATTTTCAAATGTTCCTTGAATACGAATACCTAATTTTATCCACATATCTGGATTATCAAAAGGTCTAATTTTTAAATTAGGATGTGTTTCTTTTCCTAAAAGGAATTCTGGTGATTTTTCATTAATAACATTGATATGTTTTTTTAACTCTTTTTTGATTTCCTTTTTCATCTGTTTTTCAATTTTGATAGCTTCTTCTTGTGTTAAGTAACCTTTTTCTTGAAGTGTTTTGATCAATGGATTTTTAATTTCTTCTGCTCTTACTAAACTTACACTTCCAATTAATGCCAAAACAACTAAACTTTTTATCATAGTAACTTACCTCAATTTTTTTTTATTAGGAATTTAAAAATATTAATTTTATGTTAAAAAAATATTAATTTTTTATTAAAAATTTTTAACCTAACAAAATTAATAAACCATACACTATTTATATATGATAAACTAATGTTTTATGATTAGAATAAACTAAAATTTTATGTGTAAAGGTATTGCATTTTTAGAAGAAGGGTAATATAATATTTTATGAAAATAAAAAAGAAAGGAGGTAACAAAGTATGGCAAAAATCAAACCTCTCTATGACAGGGTTGTGATTAAATTGTTAGAAGAACATGAGGAAAAAACTCCATCAGGAATTATCATTCCAGATACAGCAAAAGAAAAACCACAGGTTGGTGAAGTAATTGCTGCTGGAGAAGGTAGAATTACAGAAAACGGAAACATCGTTCCTCTTAAGGTGAAAGAAGGGGATAAGGTATTTTTCAGCAAATATGCAGGAAATGACGTTGTTATCGATGGTGAAGAGTTCATTGTTATCAGAGAAGACGACATTTTCGCAATCATCGAACAATAATTAAAAAAAAGAAAGGAGGTGCAATAGATGGCAGGCAAAAAAATCGTATATGGTGAAGATGCAAGATCAAAATTAAAAGCTGGTGTAGATAAATTAGCTGATGCAGTAAAAGTTACATTAGGCCCAAGAGGTAGAGAGGTTATATTAGAAAAAAAATGGGGTTCACCGGCTGTAACAAAAGACGGTGTATCAGTAGCTAAAGAAATTGAATTAACTGATCCATATGAAAATATGGCAGCTCAATTAGTTAAAGAAGTTGCTTCTAAAACTGCTGATGTGGCAGGGGACGGAACAACTACTGCAACAATTTTAACCCAAGCAATCTATACAGAAGGTTTAAAAGCAATAGCTTCAGGTGCAAATCCTGTTTATGTTAAAAGAGGAATTGATGAAGCTGTTAAGTTAGTAGTTGACGAACTCAAAAAATCTTCAAAAGAAGTTAGCGGAAGAACTGAAATCGAACAAGTTGCTACAATTTCTGCAAACAACGATCCAGAAATCGGAAAAATCATTGCTGATGCAATGGAAAAAGTAGGAAAAGATGGTGTTATCACTGTTGAAGAGTCAAAAACTGCAGAAACTACTCTTGAAGTAGTTGAAGGTATGCAGTTTGATAGAGGATACTTATCTCCATACTTT
>JALVEZ010000109.1 GCA_027030405.1 Hydrogenothermaceae bacterium
GCCCCTAAAACCATACTTTATTTTTACCTTTTTATCAGCTATAAGAACTGGAAAATTAATTCCCCATCTTTTTATAGTTTCTTTTATCTCTTTTATGTCCTTTGTGTTTGTAACTATCCCTATAAATTGTACATTTTTATATTTTGGAACAAGCTTTTTACTGATTTCTGGAAGTTCTTTTCTACACTTGGGACAGACTGTTGACCAGAAAATGATTACAACAGGTTTTCCTTTTAGATCTGTTAATTTTACTACTTTACCATTTATATCTTTTAACTGAAAATAAGGAGCTGGTTTTGATTTTCCGAAAGCCAAAAAACTAAATATCAACAATATTACTAATGAAAAACTCATTTTCTTCATATTTAGCACCTCTAATATTCTAATTGTTTATAAATTTAGTTCCTGTATCAGCTTTCTTGCAACTTCATTTATAACCATTAAACCTCTTGAAGTCAATTTAAATCTATTGTTATCTATCACTCCAAGTTTTTGCTCTGATAATTCCTCAAATATATCAACACTATTAAAATCCCTGATATCAATACCTTTTGACAATCTTAAACCTAAAAATATTTTTTCCCTTTTTTTCTCTCTTTCATCTAATATTTCGCTATACTCAACAGGTTTTTTGTCATTTTCAACTCTTTTTAAATACTCGTTTATATTCTTCACATTACCAAATCTTTTATTACCTATATATGACCAAGCAGAAAGTCCAACTCCTAAAAACTGTTTATCTTCCCAGTACAGTAGATTATGTCTTGATTCGAAACCTAATTTCGCCCAATTTGAAAGTTCGTATCTAAAAAATCCTTTTGATTCAAAATAATCACTAATCTTTTCAAACATCAGCGTAGTAATATCTTCATCAGGCATTTGGTATTCCTGCTTTTCCACCATTTTACCTAATGGTGTATCCTCGTAAGCAGTTAACATATATGCAGAAATATGTTTTATAGGAAGAGATGTGTAAATTTCTAAATCTTTTTGTAGATCGTCTAATGTTTGTCCAGAAATGCCATAAATCATATCAAGGCTAATGTTATTTATTCCTGATTTTAGTGCGTATTCTACAGTTTTTAAAACATCAATTGGTTGATGATCTCTTCCTAAAGATTGTAAATTTTTTCTCAAAAACGATTGTGAACCTATACTAATCCTATTAACTCCGTAATTTGCAACTTTGTAAAAATCATTTTCTTTATATGTTTTTGGATTTATCTCCATTGTTATTTCTGGATTTTTGATGGTATCAAACTGGTTTCTAATATAACTGATTATCTTACCTATAAGCTCAGGTTTTAGAACAGAAGGAGTTCCTCCACCGAAATAGATAGTGCGGATGTTAAAATTTTCATTTTGATAAAAAGATAGTTCTTTTAATATGGTATTTACATAACGTTCATAAAGTTGTTCATCTTCATTTATAAATGAAACAAAATCACAGTAAGGACATTTAATATTACAAAACGGGATATGAATATAGATACCTTTAACCATAAATTATAAAGTATCACAGCTTATTTATTTTTCAAAATAAAAAGGCGGAGTTTTTTCAAAACCCCGCCTTGTGAGTATATGTATATTTATATCTGTTTTTTATTTGTTCTTAGCTTCTAATTCTTTTGCTTTTTCCACAGCTTCTTCAATAGTTCCAACCATATAGAATGCCTGCTCAGGTAAGTGATCCCATTTACCTTCAATAATCTCTTTGAACGATCTTATAGTGTCTTCTTTCTTCACATAAGAACCTGGCTGACCTGTGAACTGTTCTGCAACGTGGAATCTTTGGGCAAGGAATCTTTGAAGTCTTCTTGCTCTAGCAACGAGAGCCTTATCTTCATCAGATAATTCTTCCATACCGAGAATTGCAATAATCTCTTGTAATTCTTTATATCTTTGGAGAATTCTTTGAACTTCCCTTGCCACTCTATAATGTTCCTCACCTACATATTCAGGAGCCAATGCTTTAGAAGTAGATTCGAGTGGATCAATCGCAGGATAAATACCTAACTCTGCCAATCTTCTTTGGAGAACGATAGTAGCATCTAAGTGAGCAAAAATAGATGCAGGAGCAGGGTCGGTGATATCATCCGCAGGTACATAAACAGCCTGAATAGAAGTAATAGAACCGTTAGTTGTAGAAGCAATTCTTTCTTGAACTTCACCAACGTCAGTTCCGAGAGTTGGCTGATAACCAACAGCAGAAGGTAATCTTCCGAGTAATGTTGAAACCTCTGCACCAGCCTGAACGAATCTGAATATATTATCAATAAATATAAGAACGTCCTGATTTTCAACATCTCTGAAATATTCAGCCATAGTCAATCCTGTATGAGCGACTCTGAATCTAACTCCAGGAGGCTCATTCATTTGACCATAAACCATAGCAGTATAAGGAAGAACTCCTGACTCTTTCATTTCCATCCAGAGGTCATTTCCTTCCCTTGTTCTTTCTCCAACGCCAACAACAACAGAGTATCCAGAGTGGAATTTCGCAATGTTATGGATTAATTCCTGCATAAGAACTGTCTTTCCAACACCAGCACCACCGAACAGTCCAACTTTACCACCTTTAATAAGTGGAACAAGAAGGTCAATAACTTTAATACCTGTTTCAAACTGTTCTATTTTTGTTGCCTGATCTTCAAAAGAAGGAGCAGGTCTAAATATTGGCCAGTGCTCTTCAGCTTCAACTGGACCAGCTTCATCAATAGGTTGTCCAATAACATTAAATATTCTTCCTAATGCCGGTTTTCCCACAGGAACTTTAACAGGTGAACCTAAATCTTCAACATCTGCACCTCTAACAAGTCCATCTGTTGGACCGTAAGCAATAGTTCTTACCCTATTTTCTCCAATGTGTTGAGCCACCTCTAAATATAAATCTTCAATATACTCTTTTCCTGTGTCATCAATCGCAGTTCTTTTTACTTTTAAAGCATTCTTAATAGCCGGTAAATCTGTTGTATCAAATTCTACGTCTACTACAGGTCCGATAACCTGTACTATTCTTCCTGTATCAGCCATTTAAATTCCTCCTTATAAAATCATCAATTTTTATTTAAGTGCTTCAGCAGCATTAATAATATCAATTAACTCTGTTGTAATTGCTTCCTGTCTTGCTTTATTGAATATAATTGTCCATTTCTTAATAGCTTCACCTGCATTTCTTGTTGCATTATCCATTGCAAGCATTCTTGCAGCGTGCTCTGCAGTATTTGATTCAACCAATGCTCTATAAAGTTGAAAGTTTATATACTGCTTCAAAAGATTTTCTAAAACAACTTCTTTTGTTGGTTCGATATTATACCTTGCAATAGTATCTATCTTCTTTAAATCAATCTCTGTTTCAATTGGGAAAAGTTTCCTAACTTTTGTTTCATAGGTCGCAGTAGTGATCAATTCGTTGTTAATAAGATATACAGCGTCTGTTTTTTCATCTATATATCTTGATGTTATTATTCCGCCCACTTGAGATGTAAATGTGAGGTTCATATGTTCTCTATAAATATCTTCATAAGCTTCAATAATATCAACATTTCTTGCTTTAAAAAACTGAACTGCTTTTCTACCGATTGCAATAACTCTTACTTTTTTACCTTGTTCTTCTAATTCTTTAATATCATTGAATGCCCTTTTTAATACGTTAGAGTTGAAAGCTCCTGCAAGACCTCTGTCGGCAGTCACAACAACATAATCGACATTATTCTCCTCTCTTACCCTTAAAAGTGGATGATCTTCTCTTTCTACATAAATAGCAAGATCACTTATTAATTCGTACATCTTATCAGAATAAGGTCTTGTGGCATTAAGCAAAATTTGTGCTTTTCTAAGCTTGGCAGCAGACACTGCCTTCATAGCTTTTGTAATTCTCTGGGTATTTTTTATACCCTGTATCTTCCTTTTAATATCCCTCGTGGATAACTTTGCCATTTATCTTTACCTCTTAAAATGCAACTTTTTGTTTAAATTCTTTTATAGCTGCATCTAATTTAGCTTTGATATCATCGCTTAATGCTTTTTCAGTTCTGATAAGTTCTAAAATTTCCGGATGTTCTGTATCTAAAAATGCATAAAACTCCTCTTCAAATTTTCCAATTGCATTTATTGGTACATCATCAAGGTATCCGTTAACACCTGCATAAATGATACAAACCTGTTTTTCAACTGGAACTGGCTTGTTTGGAGGCTGTTTTAAAAGTTCAACCATCCTTTGACCTCTTGCAATTTGAGCCTGAGTAGCTTTATCAAGTTCAGATGCAAACTGAACAAATGCTTCAAGTTCTCTGAACTGTGCAAGGTCAAGTCTTAATGTACCTGCAACCTGTTTCATTGCTTTTATTTGAGCTGAACCACCAACCCTTGAAACCGATAAACCAACGTTAATAGCAGGTCTGATACCTTTATGGAAAAGGTCAGATTCAAGGAATATCTGTCCATCTGTAATAGAAATAACGTTAGTAGGAACGTAAGCAGCAACATCACCTTCTTGAGTTTCAATAATAGGTAAAGCAGTTAATGATCCTGCACCTTCTTCATCATTTAATTTAGCTGCTCTTTCTAAGAGTCTTGAGTGTAAGTAGAAAACGTCCCCTGGATAAGCTTCCCTTCCTGGAGGTCTTCTTAAAAGAAGTGATAACTGTCTGTAAGCATAAGCATGTTTTGTTAAATCATCATATATAATTAAAGCGTGCATTCCATTATCTCTGAAATATTCTGCAATTGTTGTTCCAACAAATGGAGCAATATACTGCATTGTAGCTGGATCAGAAGCTGTAGCGGCAACAACTGTTGTGTACTCCATAGCTCCGTGCTTCTGTAATGTTTCAACAATCTGTCTTACATTGGCTCTTTTTTGACCAACAGCAACATATACACAATGAACATCTAATCCTTTTTGATTTAATATAGTATCAATAGCTACAGTAGTTTTACCTGTTGATCTATCACCGATAATTAATTCCCTCTGTCCTCTACCGATAGGGATCATAGCATCGATAGCTTTGATACCTGTTTGTAACGGCTCATGAACAGATTTTCTTTTTACAACACCAGGAGCAATTTTTTCAACTGGAGAGTAGTAAGCGATATCTTCTAAAGCACCTTTCCCATCAATAGGGTTTCCGAGACCGTCAACAACTCTTCCTAAAAGTCCTTTTCCAACAGGAACTTCAAGAATTCTTCCTGTTCTTTTAACTAAAGAACCTTCTTTAATTAATGTTTCATCACCTAAAAGAACGGCACCTACGTTATCTTCTTCAAGGTTAAATACAACACCAATAACTCCATTTTCAAACTCAATCATTTCACCTGCAACAGCGTTCTCAAGTCCATAAACAAGAGCAACACCGTCACCAACTTTTATAACACTACCAACTTCTTCTAACTTAGCTGATACTTCAAATTCTTCTAATTGCTTTTTTAACTGTTCTGCTACTTCATCTGCTCTTATTGCCGACATTTATAAACCTCCTTAATCTTTATCTAAATTTTTATTTTTTAAGCTTTAGTTAATTGTTGTGCTAATTTTTGCATAAATGTTTTTACTGAACCATCTACGATATAACTACCAGCCTTAATAATAAGACCGCCGATTATTGATTTATCTTCTTTAACTTCAAATTCAACTTTTTTACCTAATTTACTTTCAACTAATGTTCTAATTTCCTTTATCTCTTCTTCTTCGATTGGAAATGCTGTGATAATTTCACCTTTGATTGTTCCAAAGAATTTTTCAATTTCAAAATTGAAAGCCTTTGCTAGTTCTTTTAAAACTGGGCCTTTTTTGATCTTGGCGATATAAATAAGAGCTTCCGTTACATTCTTATCTAGATCTAATTTTTCAGCAATTTTTTCTAAAATTTCTTTTTTCTTTTCAAAATTCATTTTAGGATCTAATATAAGATTTCTAAATTCAGCACTTCTTTTATATAGAGTAGACAACAACTCTAAATCTGAAGCAACTTTTAAAAGCTTTTCCTCTTCTTTAGGAACTTTATGTAGTAAAACTTTTACAACTCTTCTTAACACTTTTTTATCAACTTTCACCTGCTTAAGCCTCCAGAGTTTTTAAAGTTTTTTGTATTATTGCTTTATTAGTGTTCTCATTTAATTTTTCTCTTATAAGTTTTTCAGAAACTTCTAAAGCTTTTTCCACTGCATACTTTTTCAACTGAAGCTCACCTTTTCTAATCTCTACTTCAACTGCTTCTTTAGCCTGTTTCTTGATTCTTTCTGCCATTTCTTTAGCTTCTTGTATTGCATGTTTTCTTTCCATTTCTGCTGTTTCTTCAGCTATTTTTACACTTTCTGCCAATTTATACTTAGCTTCTTCAAGTTTTTTATTAGCTTCTTCTAAAGCTTTTTTACTTTCTAAATTTGCGTTCTCTGCTTCTTTAATCATATTTTCGATAGAACTTCTTCTATCGTGGAAAAACGGAACTACATATTTTTTAACTACATAGAAGAAACCAGCAAAAAGAATAATTGTGTTTACTGTTTTCCAGAACATCTCGTGATTTTCTGGATTTGCAGTTTCTTCTGAAGCAAATGCAACAGATAATCCAACTAAAGATAAAGTAAGTATTGTTTTTATCATGCTGCTTTCTCCTCAGGAATAATTTTCTTAGTTATGTCTTCAGCTAATTTTTCAATAATTTTATCCATTATTTTCTTCTCAAGTTCCACAACTCTTTCAACTTCCTTTTTAGCTTCTTCTATCTCTTTTTCTGCTTCTGCTGAAGCTTCTTTAAGTATTTTTGCTACTAATTCGTTTGTCTCTTTTCTATTTGTCTCCAAAATTTCTTTTGTTTTGAGCTTTACTTCCTCAAGTATCTGATCAACTTCTTTCAAAATTTCTTCTGCTTTTCTATGGTTTTCCTCTGCTTCTTTTAAATATTTTGAAACAGTAGCTTCCCTTTCTTCAAAAGCTTCCAAATAAGGATCAAAATAGATTTTTTTCATTATGAACATAAAAATTAAGAAAATAACCAACTGAATAAATAACGTGATATTTGGAATTACACCAACATGAAGATGCTCCACATCAAACCTCCTTTTGTTTATACGTATAATCTTATATATAATACCAGAGTTTTTAAATTAATGTCAAAAAAGCGTTACTAAACCTTTATAAAATTTACAATATATTCAGAAATTCTGATAAAATATAAACTTGAATAATAAATTTAGAGGTTGGAGATGGGCAAATTAGCTTTTGTTTTCCCAGGACAAGGCTCACAATATTTAGGAATGGGAAAAGATTTATATGAAGAGTTTTATGAAGTTAAAGAACTTCATAAAAGAGCAAATGAAAAGTTAGGATTTGATCTAACTGAAATTATTTTTCATGATGAAGAAAAACTAAATTTAACAGAATATACACAGCCAGCATTAGTTTTAACATCTTATGCTATTTACACGGTTATGAAGAAATACACAGACATAACTCCTGATTTTACGGCAGGACATTCATTAGGTGAATTTACCGCTTTAACTGTTTCTGAAAGTTTGAATGTTGAAGATGCTGTCTGGATAACAAATATAAGAGGAAAGCTAATGCAAGAAGCCGTTCCTACTGGGGTAGGAACTATGGCGGCAATTATTGGACTTAAAGCCGATGAGATAGAAGAAACTTTAAAGCAGATAGATGGAATAGTTGAGATAGCAAATTATAACTCTTATGAACAGACTGTGATTTCAGGTGAAAAACAGGCTGTTGAAAAAGCTATGGAAAGACTAAAAGAAAAAGGAGCAAAAAAAGTAGTTCCTCTGGCAGTTTCAGTTCCAGCTCATTCATCTTTACTTAAAGAAAAAGCAAAAGAGTTTGGAAAATATCTAGATCAGATAGAAATAAAAGATGCAAAGATACCTGTTGTTTCTAATATTACTGCTGCTCCTATATTTGGAAAGGATGAAATAAGAAACGAACTTGAAGCTCATTTTTATTCTCCTGTAAAGTGGGTTCAAACTGTTGAATTTTTCAAAGATAACGGTGTTGATACTATCTATGAAATAGGCCCTAAAAAAGTATTAACAGGACTAATAAAAAGAATTGATAGAAATTTTAATTTAAAGAATATAGAAACATTAGAGCAGATACAAAAGTTAAAAGGTGAGTGATATGGATGGACATCTTTTAAATACCTATGGGGCTTTATTTATGGCCATTTCATGGAGTATTGTAATAGGACTAAATTTATTCAGTTTTTACAAAATTTTATATAAAAATAACAAATAAGGAGGCTGTCGAATGTCAGTTGAAAGAAGTTTAGTGTTGGCTAAGCCAGACGCTGTAAAGAAAAAAGTAGTAGGAAAAATTATTGCCAGATTTGAGGATGAAGGGTTTAAACTTTTAGGACTTAAAAAGTTAAAACTTACAAAAGAACAGGCAGGCCAGTTCTACATTGTTCATAAAGATAGACCATTTTATGATGAACTCTGTGAATTCATGTCTTCAGGCCCAATTGTTGCGATGGTATGGGAAGGAGAAAATGCTATTGCAAGAATAAGAGAAATTATGGGAGCAACTAATCCAGAAGAAGCAGCTGAGGGAACATTAAGAAAGTTATATGCTTCAAATATTGGTGAAAATGCCGTTCATGGTTCAGATTCTGTGGAATCTGCAAACTATGAAATACCATTTTTCTTCAGTGAGTTGGAATTAATTGGATAGATATATTTACTTTTTTATCTTTGTGCTGTTAGGAATTTTATTTGGGAGCAACTTTTTCTTTACGTTTATAGTTGCTCCTGCTTTATTTTCCCATTTCTCTGCACGACTTGCAGGGGAAGCTATGCAAACAATATTCCCTCTTTACTTTGCAATGGGTTGGATATTAGGTATTGTAATATACACGTTAATTGCTATCCTTTCTATAAAAGACAAATTTATTATTAAAAAGCTTAAATGGTTTATTGTTGTTCTTTCTTTGATGGTTATTTCTTATATGGCACTTCACAGAACTGTTTTACCGATTGGGCAGGCTCTGAATAACCAGTATTATGCTTTAGTTGATGAGAAAAAGACTGAAGAAGCTGAAAAGATAAAAGAAAAATTTAAGGTGGTTCACTCTATATCAAGTAGTTTAAATATTTTGAATCTAATTTTTGAATTTTATTTGATGTACAGTTTTTATCTGTTTTTGATGGATAAAAGGAAAGAAGAAGATTTTATAGAATAAAGTTAGGGGATAAATTCCCCCTAACTTTTATTTTGAATTTATAAGATTTAAAAATTCATTTCTGGTTTTTTCATTTTCTTTAAAAGCACCTGTAAGTTTACTTGTAACTGTGTAAGATGTGGGATTTTTTACCCCCCGCATCGACATACACAAATGCTCCGCCTTCATTACTACTGCAACGCCTTTTGGATTTAGTTGTTTTTCTAATTCTTCTGCTATTTCTGCAGTTAACCTTTCCTGAACCTGTGGTCTATAAGCAAATTTATTAACGATTCTTACGAGCTTAGAAAGACCACAAACTTTTTTATCTGGAATATAAGCAACATGTGCTTTTCCAAAAAATGGTAAAAGATGATGTTCGCAAAGAGAATAAAACTGTATATCTTTTACTACAACCATCTCATCATAATCACCTACGTCTTCAAAAACCGTCATGTTAAAGTTTTCATAACTTTTGAACTCTTCCCACAGTTTTGCGATCCTTTTTGGAGTTTCTATTAAACCTTCTCTGTCAGGATCTTCTCCAATTCCTTCTAAAAAAAGCCTTATTGCTTTCTCTATTTTTTCTTTATCTATAGACATCTTTTATATTTTCTCCTTTATGAGTTTTCAATCTTTTTTCTATACTCTTCAAACTCTTTTTTAATTTTTGCAAGTTCTTCCTTATGTTTTCTCGCTTCTTCTTCTGCTAACTTTTTCTCTATCATTGCCTGTTCAATCTCAACCTGTTTTTCTTTTCCCCATACATACCACAGGGTAAATCCGTAACCTATAAACACAATTGTATAAAATACTATTGCAGCCGGTCTTATTACACCTTCACCAGTAAGTACACTCAAATACATAAATCCAACAGTTAAAACAATTAAGAACAGAAAAGTAATAGCAAAAAATTTAACAAACTTAATCATTTTTAGGCTCCTCCAATAATCTCATACATTCTATTTTCATACATTTTCCTGGGACAACATTGTAACCTTCTTCTGATAACTGCTTTACCACATCTTCGTTTACGGTACCTGGCTGAAGCCAAAATGTTTTGAAACCTTTTTCTTTTGCTTCTTCTGCAGTAAAAGGAACATCTGCAGGTCTTCTAAATACATCCACAATATCAATCTCAACTGGGATATCCTTTAAAGATTTATAAACTTTTTCTCCTAATATTTCTTCTCCTGCATATTTTGGGTTAACAAAATACATGTTGAATCCATATCTTTTTACAACTTCTGACACAAAATAGCTTGGTTTTGAAGGATTCGGTGAAATTCCAACAACTGCAACATTTTTACTTTCTTCTAATATTTTTTTAATTTCTTCATCCTTTTCTACAACTGGCATATGTCCTCTCCTTTTGTGTTTTGTTTAAAATATTTAAATCCAATTATAAAGCAGGTTGTATGATTTTTGTTAGTGAATATGTTTATAATAGTTGGAAAATCTAAATTGAGAAGGTAGATATGAAGCCAAAAGTAAAATCTCCATTAAGTCAGGAAGTTTTTCAGGTTAAAAAGATTTTGAGACAGTTAAATCTTCATACAGTTTGTGAAGAAGCGTCTTGTCCTAACATTGGAGATTGTTTTTCAAGGAAAACTGCAACTTTTATGATTTTAGGAGACACTTGCACAAGGAATTGTCCTTATTGTGATGTGGCACATGGCAGACCTAAACCTGTTGATAAAAATGAGCCTTATCATTTGGCAAATGCAGTAAAAAAGCTCGGACTCAGGCATGTTGTTATAACATCTGTAAACAGAGATGATCTTCCTGATGGTGGTGCTTCCCATTTTGCAGATGTGATAAAAGCAATTAGAGATTTAAGACCAGAATGCAGTATTGAGGTTCTGATTCCAGACTTTCAAGGAAGTTATGAGTCGCTCAAAATAGTGGCAGATGCGAAACCTGATGTTATAAACCATAATATTGAGACGGTTCCATCCCTTTACCCGAAAGTCAGACATAGAGGAGATTACAAGCTGTCATTAGAACTTATCAGAAGGATTAAAGAGATAGACAGCTCTATTTATTCTAAAACTGGGATTATGGTTGGTCTCGGTGAAACTAAAGAGGAAATATATAAGGTTATGGATGACCTTGTAAATATCGGTTGTGAGATATTTACTGTTGGACAGTATCTTCAACCGTCAAAAAATCATTTTCCTGTGCAGAAATATTATACTCCTGAAGAGTTTCAAGAGATTGAAAAGGTTGGGTACGAGAAAGGATTTAAAGAAGTGTATAGCGGTGTTTTGGTGAGAAGTTCTTTCCATGCTGATGAGGTTTTTGATAAAGTTAAGTAAAATATTTTGACTCTTTATTTTTCAATGAAATTTTGTTAACAATTTCTTTTTGCTTTTCTTCGATTCTTTTTTGAACGGCAGATATCTTGTTTAAGATATCTGCTTTTTCGTTTTCTGACAAATTTTCTATGTCCAGTTTATTAAATTCAGAAATAATTTCATCAATTTTTTTTAAATTTTCTTCTGTTAG
>JALVEZ010000110.1 GCA_027030405.1 Hydrogenothermaceae bacterium
TGTTCTTCCAAATGAGCCTATTGATGACCATAAACTTTGTATCTGTGGAGATATTTTAAAGGGAGTTTCTAAACCTTACGACTGCAAAGTTTTCGGAACTGCCTGCACACCTCAAAATCCACTTGGTTCCTGCATGGTATCTTCAGAAGGAGCCTGTGCAGCCTATTACAAATATGGAAAGTTAGAACTGGTTTAATATAATGCATATATACATTGTGTGAGGTAATGAAATGAAAAGAACGCAAATTTACTTAGATGAAGAAATTTACAAATATTTAAAAGAAGAAAGTAAAAAAACAGGGAAAAGTATTTCTGAGCTAATCAGAGAAAAATTAAAAAAAGAGATTAACCAAAACAAGGAAAATCTATTAAAAACTATAAAAGAAGTGGCTGGCATATGGAGTTATAAAAATGAAGATGTTGACAATTATATAAGGAATATGAGGAAAGGAAAGAGAATTGATAGTTTTTGATACGGATGTGCTGATATGGATTTTAAGGGAAAGAAGAAATTATCCAAAAGGCTGAAGAATTAATAAATGAAACAAATGGCTATGTTTATATAACACCTGTGCAGATTGCTGAAATTTATGCAGGAGCAAGGAAAAAGGAATTAAAACAGATAGAAAAGCTGCTAAACAGCTTCAGAAAGATTGATATAAACGAAGAAATAGGAAAATTGGCAGGAGAGTTTATGAACAAGTATAGAAAATCACACAGTGTAGAATTGGCAGATAGTTTAATTGCAGCATGTTGTAAAGTTTATTAGATTTAAATTATGGACTTTAAATAAAAAACATTATCCAATGATAAAAGAGGAATTAATTTAGGAGATTTAATCATGGGAAAAATAATTATAGAAGTTGAGGAAGACATAAATTTAAAAATAAAGGCAAGAAATATTAATGAAGCAATAAAAAAGTTAGAAGAAAATGAGAAATTAAAAGAAATAAAAAAATACAAAGGAATTGGCAAAAAAGAGTATTCTTTAAGCGAGCACAAAGAAGATTGGTATAATCAATGAAAATATTTGTAGATACTTCTGTATTAATAGAGTATATAAAAGGAACTAAAACAGAATTACTTGAAGAATTAATAATTAATAAATATTCACTTTATATCAGTACTATTGTTTATAGTGAGTTTATGTTTCATTTTATTTCAGTAACTACTGGGAAATCTCCTTTTACAATAAAAAAGAAAAAAAAGATAAAAAATATTTTAGAAACATATGAGCCTATTAAATTTTTAAAACTATTTGAAATTTTACCAGAAACAAAACAGGTAACAGAATTAAGCTATTTATTTATGAAAAAATACAATTTATTACCGAACGACAGTCTTATTTTAGCAACCTGTAAGGTTTATGATTTAGATGCTTTAGCAAGTTATGACTCAGATTTCAAAGAAATAGCAAAAAAAGAAAATATCAAGTTACTAACTGAATAAAGAGGTATAACCCATGAAACAAATACTTTTATCCCACGGTGGTGGAGGAGAAGAGACTCAAAAACTAATAAAAGAACTGTTTTTTAAACATTTTTCAAATCCAATTTTAGAAAGTATGGAAGATGCAGCAGTTTTAGACACGAACTCAAAACTTGCATTTACTACAGACAGTTTCACAGTATCACCTATTTTCTTCAAAGGTGGAAACATAGGAAAGCTTGCCATTGCAGGAACAGTTAACGACCTTGCAATGATGGGAGCAAAACCAAAATATTTAAGCTGTTCATTTATTATAGAAGAAGGACTGCCGTTTGAAGAATTAGAAGAAATTGTTAAATCAATGGCAGAGGAAATGAAAAAAACAGGAGTGCAGATAGTTACAGGTGATACAAAAGTAGTTCCAAAAGGTTCAGCAGATAAAGTTTTTATAAACACAACAGGAATTGGGGAAATGGTTTATGAGGGAATTTCAGCCCATAACATAAAAGAAGGAGATGTTGTTTTAGTTTCTGGAACAATCGGAGACCATGGAGCCTGTATAATGGCTCAGAGGGAAGGAATAGAGCTTGAAGGGGATATAGCCTCTGACTGTGCTTCTTTATGGCCATTAGTGGAATATTTAATAGATGCAGGAATAACCATAAAAGCAATGAGAGACCCAACGAGAGGAGGACTTTCAGCAGTTTTAAATGAATGGGCTGAGCAATCAAATATAGGAATAGAAATAGAAGAGGAAAAAATCCCTGTAAAAGATGAGATTCAGGGATTATGTGAACTGCTTGGGCTCGAACCTTATACACTTGCAAATGAGGGAAAGCTTATATTAGCTGTTCCAGAAAATGAAGCAGAAAAAGCCTTAGAAGTTATGAAAAATAATGAACTTGGGAAAGACGCCCAAATAATAGGAAAAGCAATTTCTGACTACAAAGGAAAAGTAATACTAAAATCTCCTTACGGTTCAAAAAGGATCATGGAACCACCAGCAGGAGAACTACTACCGAGGATTTGTTGAAATACATATAATAGTTTATTGAAAATATGTAGATTTATATTATCATATATGTATATAATCTTTGAGGTATTTACTATGAAAATTTTAAACATAAGTCAGGCACAAAAAAATTTCACTAAAATACTAAACGAAAGCACATTAATAATTGATAATAAAAAGAAAGAAAAAAAGGCAGTAATCATTCCATATAAAGAATATTTAAAGCTGATATCCCAATGTCAGGAAAAAGAAGATTTACTAAAGATGCTATCTGCAGGAAAATTTTCAAAATTTAAAGGAATTTTAGATAAAAATTTCAAAACAAGTGATGAAAAATATAACAGTATAGTTAAGGACTAAAAGTGAAAATATTTTTAGATACAAATATACTTTTAGATTTGTTACTTAACAGAGAAAAAAGCTATGAAGCCTCAATAATTTTGAATAGTATAGATGTAGGACTATTTGAAGGATATATTTCAGATATAACACTGGTAAATATAAATTACATTGCAAAAAAACAAAAGAAAGAGAACGAAATAAAAGAATTTTTAATTTTATTACTGGAGATAATGGAAATTTGCACTCCAGATACAAGTCTAATATATGAAGCATTAAAATTAGAAAATAAAGATTTTGAAGATAATATTCAGTATCTATTAGCCAAAAAATGCAAATGTGATTGTTTGATTACTAATGACAAGACTTTAAAGTTTGATGATATAGAAATTCTGGATAGTAAAAGTTTTATTGATAAATATTTAAGGTAAGATATAAATGAAAACGAAAAAAATAAAAACAATTGAAGAT
>JALVEZ010000111.1 GCA_027030405.1 Hydrogenothermaceae bacterium
CCATTTTCTTATTACCTCGTTTATAAATTCAAATATAGCCAAAAGTTCTAATTTTTCCTTTTCCGTTAACTTCTCATTGGTATAATCGGCTTTTATTCTTAATATATATAAATCTGTGTAAATGTTGTATATTTTTCGTAAATTTAGCTTATCCCTACAATTATTTTCTATACAAAATTTAGAAAACATTTTATTTATGCCTATATGTTTCCATTTTCCTTCTGGAGCTTCTTTAAGTACTGCCTGCATAAAATTAAACAATGCAAAATAAAGAGTAGAACCTAATGTATCAATTTTATTTTGCTTTATTTGCCATTCTGCTAAGTCCAATCTTTCTAAAGACTTTGCTTTATAAACATTATCAATTTTCATTATTTGCCCCTTTCAAGCATAAATTGTTTAAAGTAGTATGACAGGTCAAGCATTAAACCATAGTATATGTACTCTTCATCGTATTTATATTCCTCTAACCAATCTTTCAAACTTATCTTTGACCTACTGTGCAATGTTGCAAGCTTTTTCAACATATAAATGTATGTTTATTTTATATATCTTTCATCTCTTATTTTAAATGCTTTCAATGTTCCTTCTAAAATATCTGTAACTATTTTGTTAATTTCTGGATTTTCCAGCGAACCACTTTTTATTTTCACTTCATTTTCATTTTGTCTATCTATCTTCAGATGTAAAATTTGATCGGCATCGGACACAACCGCCAAATTTGGATTATGTGTAACTAAAATTAGTTGTCTTCTATTTTTGACTTCTTTTATAAAATCTACAAGAATTTTGAATATACTTTCGTTATCTAAATTTTCTTCTGGTTGATCAATTACTAAAGGTGTATTATCTTTATCTAACATTAAGTAGAATATCAATAATATTGCCCCTTTTTCTCCAGGAGATAATACCTCTAAAGGCTTATCTCCCAGTTTTAGCATATAAAAAGGTTTTATATATTTATTAACTGCAAATATCAAATTGTATAGATTAAGTAAATTTTCCTTTTTCTCATTTAAATTTTTACCTTTTACTTGTTTTATTGGAAGATTCCCATCTTCTAATTTATTAATAAAATTTATTAAAAACTTTTTAATGTCTTCTTTTTTGTTAAAATCAACTTCGCTAATGAGTTCATTAAGCTTATCATAGGTATCCTTATATTCCTCAGAGTTGACAGGACGAAAATATCCTAAAGATCGTTTATCAATATAATTGATAATTTCTTCTATAAATTTTTCTTTATTTTGTAATTCCAGTTTTGCATCTATCTCCAAATTATAGTTAAGAAAACGAAGCTTATCTATATACCCTTTTAATTTATCATCAACATGTTTCTTTAAGTCATCATATATATCTATAAGTTTTTTTAGCAAATCATAAATTTCTAGTGTTATTTCAAGTCGCTTTATTTTTAAATCATTTATCTTTTTATTTAGTTCATTTTCTATAAACCTAATTTCTTTTTCTATCCATTTTAGTGTTTTATATTCGTTTTCATTCCCTATTAAATTGCTTATCTTTATTTCTATCTCTCTTATTTCATCTAATGTCTTTTGATATATTTTTTCCTCCTCAATTAATGATTTTGAAAGAGAATCTTTTTCTATTTTTATTTTATTTATGTTGCTTTTTAATCTTTCAATTTTCTCATTTATTTTTGTCTTCTCATTATTTAAACCTTTCAACTTCTTATCTATACTTGATAAATTGATTTCTATTTTTAAAATTTCATTTAAATTAAGCGAAAATTTCTCTGCTAAATATTTTTTTTCTTCTATTTCGTATTCAAAATTTTGTTTAATATTTTTTATCCAATTTTTTAATTCTAAAAGTTCATTTATTAGCCGTTGATTTTGAAGTAACTTTCCTTTTAATCCTTTTTCTTCTTTCAAATAATTATTTTCCTTGTCTTCTAATTCCTTAATTTCTTTTAATTTAGAATTTTTGTTTTTCAAAGAATCAGACAAATTTTTTAATCTTTCTTCTTTTTTACTTTTTAATTCTTGCAAATCTTTTATTTCTCTTTCTTTTTTCTCCTTTTCATTTTTTAGTGATTTTAGATAGTTAGGATCTCTTTTTATCTCTAAATCAACAATTTCTCTATTTAGGTTTTCCAAGTGTTTCACTAATGGATAAATTTTTCCTTCTGTGTTTTCGGATAAAAATTCAATAAGTTCATCTAAGCTATCCATTCCATATTTTCTGTCTTCTGGCAAATATTGAAAAATTATATTTTTTATTTTAGATTCAAATTCCATGTGTCCGTCTATATCAGCTGTAAGAAGTTCAAAATAATTTTGGGGTAAATAATTCACTTCTTCTGGTGCACTTGAATTTGGTTTTTCACTTAGGTTTTTCTCTACTTCTTTTCCATTTTTCCATTTCATTGAGGCAACAAAGTTATCTGCAAGTTTACTTTTGGGATTACAGAATCTCTTTTCTTGTAAAAATGAAAAATATTTATAGTTTCGTGAATTTCCACATAGACCTATCGTATCAGTTATAGCACTTTTACCGTTTCCTTTATTCCCTATTATTGCCACAAGTCCAGGGTTAAACTCTATCTCTACATTCTTAAACCATTTGCCTTTAGAACCTTTATAACCGTCAGCATACTTTATGGTAACTTTATCTATAAATTTTGAAGGTTCTTGTTCTATTCTACTAAAAATTGGTGGTTTTTCTCCTAAAAAGAATCGTTCGCTTGGATTTTTTATTGCTTGCATTAATCCAAGAAAGGTGGGATCTGCTTTTATCCATGTAAATTTTTCACCTAAGGATCTTCTCCCTTCCCTATCAGTTTTACTTATAGACCTACAATCAGAAGCTAAAAAGTAAGCCATATCCTTTCTTTCATAGTTTCTATCAATATTATTTATAACTTTATACTTAAAACTCTCTGGATTCATATCAGTGATTGGTTTTGAAATTTGACAAATTTTTATATTCTTATTTTTCCAAAGTTTTACACGTACTTCTCCTTCTATTGAGTCTAAAACTCCGTTTTCACTATCTGCATGTGCAAAAGCAATTAAAAAGTCTTTAATACTATTATTATCCTTAAATTCTTGTATTATTCTTATAGCATCTTCTATATCTAAATTGCTCATTTCAGGTTTTTTATTTTTAAATCTTTTTCCTGCAGGTAGTAATTTAGTAACAATTTTATCAATATCTTGTAAATTTGTGTCTTCGGGAAATATGACCAATATAT
>JALVEZ010000112.1 GCA_027030405.1 Hydrogenothermaceae bacterium
ACTTACAGGAAAAGAGCAACTTATAAATATAATCAGAGATAGAATAGAAAAAGAGGGAAGTATATCCTTTCGGGATTTTATGGATATGGCACTCTACTATCCAGAATTAGGTTATTACACATCAGACACTCAAAAAATCGGTGGACACGGAGATTTTTTCACAAGTTCTGAGCTTGATAAAGCATTTGGACAATTACTTGCTGAACAGTTTGTGGAAATTTTTAATAAGTTGAAAACTGATAATTTTAAAATTGTAGAACTTGGAGCAGGAAAAGGATATTTAGCCCATGACATTTTAAGCCATCTTAAAGAAAAATATCCTGAAATTTATGAAAACGTGCAATATGTGATAATAGAAAAATCACCGTATCATATAGATATTCAAAAAAATATATTAAAAAATTTTAAGAATGTAAACTGGGTGCAGGACATAATCGATTTTGAAGATGAATCCATAGAAGGAGTTATCTTTTCCAACGAACTTTTTGATGCCTTTCCTGTACATATGATAGAAACGGAAAACGGAAAAGTTTATGAGATATTTATTACTCTGGAAGGAGATCAGGTAAAAGAGATAAAAAAAGAAGCATCGGAAGATATTTTAAAGTATTTAAAAGAGCTTAATATTAAACTTCCAGATAGAATGAGGACAGAAATAAACCTTGATGCAGTTGATTATATTCAAAAAATAGGCAAAAAATTGAAAAAAGGATATGTTATTACCGTAGATTACGGATTTCCGTCTGCTGAGCTTTACAAGAGCTACAGGTCAAGGGGAACACTTTTATGTTATCACAAGCACAAATACTCAGAAGATTTTTATAAAAATGTAGGTATGCAGGATATAACATCCCATGTAAATTTTTCTGCTCTTAACTATTACGGAAAAATTGCTGGCTTAGAACTTACAGGATTTACGGATCAGGCACATTTTCTGACAAATTTAGGACTTATGGAAATCATAATGGAATTACAGGAAAAAGGAGATTTTGAGTCATACGAAAGAATTAATCGATTAAAAACTCTTGTTTTACCGAAAGGAATGGGTGAAAAATTTAAAATATTAGTTCAACATAAGAATGTAGAAAATCCACATATAAAAGGTCTGGAAATAATGCCATATCAAAGCGATAGATTCAGGTTGTGAGTTTGAAAAAAGTTAAAATTTCCATATATTTAGGGCAAAATAAAACAAAGAAAGGGGTGGTTTGATTATGTTAGAAGAAATTAAAGAAAAATATGAAGATTTACAAAATACATTTAAAGATATTAAAACTATTTTAAAGCCTGAAGAAACAGAAGCAGAGATCAAAAAAATTGATGAAGAAATGGGAAAAGCTGATTTCTGGAATGACCAGAAAAGAGCACAGCAGATTTCTGCTAAAAGGACTGTGTTAGCAAATAAATTGAAAAGATTGAATGATATACAAAAAAGACTTGATGATGTAGGCGAATATATAGAAATACTTGAAATGGAAGATGATGAAGATACAAGGCAGGAACTGAATAAAGAACTTGATAGGCTTGAAAAAGATTTAGATAAATTAGAAATAAGTAGCCTTTTATCGGAAGAACACGATATGAAAAATGCGATTGTATCTGTTCAGGCAGGTTCAGGTGGTGTTGAGGCATGTGACTGGACTGAAATGCTTCTTAGAATGTATTTAAGATGGGCTGAAAAAAATGGTTTTGATGTTGAGATGGTTGATTACCAGCCAGATGATGTAGCTGGGGTTAAAAGTGCAACATTTATAGTAAAAGGCCCTTATGCGTATGGATATTTAAAAGGAGAGCAGGGCGTTCATAGACTTGTCAGAATCTCACCATTTGATTCTAATAAAAGAAGACATACATCTTTCTCTGCCGTATCGGTGATACCAGAGATTGATGAAGATGTTAATGTTGAGATAAACGAAGAAGATTTAAGAATAGACACTTATAGAGCATCTGGGGCAGGTGGTCAGCACGTAAATAAAACAGATTCTGCCGTTAGGATTACACATTTACCTACAGGAGTTGTTGTGTCCTGCCAGAGTGAAAGATCTCAGATCCAGAACAGACAGAAAGCTATGCAGATGTTAAAAGCAAGACTTTACCAGTTAGAACTTGAAAAACAAAAACAAAAACAAAAAGAGTTAGAAGGTGAGAAGAAAGATATAACATGGGGTAGTCAGATAAGATCTTATGTATTCCATCCGTACCAAATGGTTAAAGACTTGAGAACAGGTGTGGAAACAGGAAACATTGAATCGGTAATGGACGGAAACTTAGATAACTTCATAGATGCTTACCTGAAATGGAAAGCTACAGAAGTTAACCAACAGTAATCTGAGCTAAAAATGGATAAAGATCAAAAAGAAATCGAGCTTAAAAAGGTAGAGATTGAAAAAGCAAAAGTTTTAGAAGGAATTTTAAGAACGTTGTTTTTTGTTTTAGTTGCTGATTTAGGAGGAACTTTAACATTAATTTTAAATTTCCAAAAATACAACTCAAATATTGCTTTTATTTTAATAGGATTAGGAACATTTTCAAGTTTAGGGCTAATTTTTTCCATAATTCTTATTATCTTTAAAATTAAAAGAAATATGGAGGCTTAAATATGGAAACAATTTTAGTAATTTTAGTTTTATTATTAGGATTAGCATTTGTTAGTCTTACTTGGTTCATTGGTTGGATTTTTAGACCTCACAAAACTAAGTAATGGTTGAAGCAATTGTAATTACATTAGGAGTAATAACAATTTTAGTTTTTGGAATAATGGCTTTCCAATCTATAAAGGACTATTTAGAGGAAAGAAAACATTAAAAATGGATAAAGATCAAAAAGAAATCGAGCTTAAAAAGTTAGAAATTGAAAAGTTAAAGATAAAAGAAGGATTAGCCAGAACTGTTTTGATTTTAGTTTTGACAGTAGGGGCTGGAATAGGAACTCTATCAAAGGTAATTAAAATCCCTTTACTATGGTATGAAGTAGTTTTTATATTATTGCTTATAGTTTTTGTAGGATTTTCTCTTTATTTTTTAGTTATATTGATATCTATAAGAAAGGAACTAAAGGAGTTTGAACAATGGAATTATTAATAATAATTTTGACAATTATAGGACTTTCAATTCTTGCAATAGGTGGACTTATAATGGCATTTTTAACTGTAAAAGACTATTTAGAGGAAAGAAAACACTAAAAAATAAATGA
>JALVEZ010000113.1 GCA_027030405.1 Hydrogenothermaceae bacterium
CTTTTCTGTAAAGCCACTGGTTAAAAAACCAGTCTAAATTCTTTTTAGATACAGTTTCAAAAGATTTTTGTATATCGTTCCACGATGCTTTTTTAAAGCTGTAATTTTTTATAAAAAGTTTTAAACCATCATAAAAATTTTTATCTCCAATCTGATTTTTTAACATATGGAATATCATCATAGTTTTGTTATATCCAATAACCCGATCTATTTGAGTAGAAGGTTCTAAAAAGTTTATGACAGGATATTCTTTATCAGGTTTTATAAAATCGATATATTTAATAATGGAATTTTTCCTGTAGTCTGCTCCTTTCCCTTTTTTCAGTGCAAACGTATGATCTGCTAAATAAGTAGTAACACCTTCTGCCCAGTTTCCTTTTTCATAATCAATATAAACGCTATTTCCAAACCATTGGTGTAAAATCTCATGACCTAATGAAGTTTTGAGAATAAAAGGAAGTTTCACAATAGATTTTCCTATTAAAGTAAATGTTGGCATCGAATACCCAGTAGGTAAAAGATTTTCAACCACTGCAAATCTTGAGTAAGGGAAAGGTGTTAAAAGTTTTTGATAAAAATTAATAAAATCAACAGTTTGCTTAAGATACATATCAGCAAAATTCATATCTTCTTTGAAAAAATATGTCTCAACCTGAAAATCATCTGTTTTCTTGACTTTCTTATGAAAATCATTGGAAGCAATCAGATGCAAATGGTCTAAAGGATGAGGAAAGTTAAAAATGTATTGTTTATCTAATTTTTTAAAAGTTTCGTATTCCGTTATAGGAACAAATCTATCAGGAATCATCAATTTCAGCTTATAAACAACAAGTTCTTCAATAGATGGATACCATATTCCTGTCAGATAAACGAAATTTTTAGTTATAAGGTTAGATAGAGAATACTCTTTAAAATTCCCTTTAAAAGAAAACGAAAGAGGCTTATCTTTTTTAATAAAAAATGTTAAAGAATCGTTTCCTTGTTTTATTGGATTTAAGTTGAATTTATATAGATCCAAATTTCCTGTATAAAAAATGAGCTTTTTATCTTCCTTGACAGAAATTTGAGCAGTTCCTGAAACTGTATGCTTTTCAGGATTGATGTTTATATCAAGTTTATAAATCGGTGTTGCAAAAGAGATAAAAGGTATTAAAAAATATAGAAATGATAAAATAATCTTATTTTTCATTGCAGACCTCATAAATTATTGTTTATTAAAGACATATAATAGAATACAGAAAAATTATAAATAAGGTGGAAATATGGGAATTAAAGTAATAGCAACCAACAAGAAAGCTTTTCACGACTACAACATTTTAGAAACATATGAAGCAGGACTTGTTCTGAAAGGAACAGAAGTAAAAGCTATTAGAGAAGGAAATGTTAATTTAAGAGATAGTTATATAAGAATAGAAGACGGTGAAGCATACATAATAGGTATGCATGTAGGTCATTATAAACCAGCAGGTAAACACCAACACGATTTCACAAGAAAAAGAAAACTTCTGTTACATAAAAGAGAAATTTTAAAACTTATGGGAAAAATTCAGGAAAAAGGACTAACAGTTATTCCTACAAAACTGTATCTGAAAAATGGAAAAATAAAATTAGAAATAGCCCTTGCAAAAGGTAAAGCAAAATATGAAAAAAGAGAAGCAATCAGAGAAAGAGATATGAAAAGAGAACTTCAAAAGAAATTTAAAGGGCAGATAAAACTTTAAGGAGGTTGCAAAGATGAACATAAAAGAAATAAAAGAGTTAGCTAAAAAGTTTACCCCAGAACAGTTGGAAAACTGCATAACACAGGCAATAGAGAATCAAGGAAAAAGTGATTGCTATGTAGGTGAAGACGTTATGGAAGTAGTAAATACCCTCGCAAAAGCAGAAACGGTAAGAGAACTGATGGAACAGGGAATGTCTGAAATAGACGCAATAAGAGAACTTGCCAGAAGAATAAGAAAAGTTCAAGGTGCAGAATAATCAGTAGTTTGAAACAGTTATATAAACTCCCATCAGTATGATGGATATTGAAACAATTTCTTTAAAGATTTTATTACTGACTTTTTCTGTCAAAAGATTACCTATATAAACACCAATAAAAACTGCAGGGATTGAAATTACTATAAATAAAGGATCGTAATAAATTCTCGTGTTTGGATCGGCAACGTAATAGATCGCTCTTACCAGGAGAAGAACAAGAAAAACAATCGATATATAAAGTTTGAACTCTTTCTTATCCTCTAACGTTTGATTAAAATACAGAGCATATATGGTTCCAGCAGCACCTATTAACCCAGAAAAGAATCCACCTATAAGCCCTACTAAAGATGTTGTTAAAAAATTGGATTTAAGTCTAAATTTATTAAGATATCCTTTCTGAACTCCAAAATCATACAATCCTGTAAAAATAATCATCAATCCAAAGACTTTTTTAATAAAAAAGGAATCAATTACCCCTAAAGAATACCCTCCCAAAACAACACCGAAAATAGATGTAAAAATTATTAAAATGATCTTTGTGTAATCAAAATTAGATACTTTATTTTTGAAGATAAGATAACTGACACCAAAAATATTTGTTATGGTTAAAGAAACAATAACAGTCTTAATATTCATAAAGAATATCAAGACTGCAGTTACGATTATTCCTGATCCTATTCCTAAAAATCCCTGTATCAACCATCCAAAGACAGTCGATACAAAGACAATTAAATATGTAAACAATTATTCGAATATAAACTCATCTGGAGATAAAATTTTTGATACTTCCTGTTTAAATTCATCATTTATAGAAACGTGGAAATCACTGTGCGTAGCTATTTCACAGCTGAACTTTCCTTTTTCATAAACTTCAATAACAACTTCTTTGTCACCTTTGTATTTCAAACATAAATCTCTGATCTTTTTAGCTACACCGTTCATAGCTTTATCTTTTGATAGTCTAAATCTTATAGTCCTAACTTCTCCATTTATAGATTCTATAGGTTCTATATTTTGTGCATTCATTGATACTGTCTCCTGCTCTTCATTTATTTCTATTGTCCCTTCAACTATAACGATTCTATCTTCATCTAAAACTGATAGATCTTCCATCTTATCTGGAAATGCTCTAACATCTATTATCCCCGTTTCATCCTGAATAGTAAGAATTGCCATAGTGTTTCCTCTTTTGGTTTTCTTCATC
>JALVEZ010000114.1 GCA_027030405.1 Hydrogenothermaceae bacterium
AATATTGCAAATCATTTGCAATAACAAAGGAGATAAAATGAAAAAAATCACATTATTAACTGCTCTATTGTCCCTAACAGGTCTTACATTTGCACAGGAAAACATAAAAGTTTATACACCTTATAAGGTTCAGACGCCTGTCAATCTAAACACTTCAGAGATTGATGTTATTACTGAAGATGATATAGAAACAGAGCATCCTCTTGATATTATTGAGATTATAAAAAAGCTACCAGGAATCACATTTACACAAACAGGAGGATTCGGACAACCTGCATCAATCTATCTTAGAGGATTTGATCCAAAAAGAACACTTGTCTTAATCGATGGAGTGAGAATAAATGATGTGACTGGACTAACTGGAGCACAATTAGAATTTTTAACAATAGATGATGTTCAGCAGATAGAAATACTTAAAGGAGCCCAATCAGGTGTTTGGGGAGCTGATGCTTCAGCAGGTGTTATAAACATAATTACAAAAAAACCAGAGGAAGGAACTCATGCAAAAATAGATTTACAGACAGGTTCTTTTGATACAACAAAAGCCAATTTTATTTTTTCACATAAAAAAGATGGATTTTACATACTTGCAGGGTTAACAACAGTTGATACGGAAGGATTTTCAGCAGCAGAGCCAAAAAAAGGTGATCCAAATTACGGGAAACGAGGAGAAGACATCGGGTATGATAAAGATCCGTACCAGAACTCCACATTTTTATTTAAAACAGGATTTCAGATAGATAAAGAAGTTTCAGTAGATTTTTTAATGAGAGGAATTGATGCAAATGTTCATTTTGATGCGGCAGCAGGTGTTGATGCAAAAGATATTGATGATCCTTTCGGTTTTGGAACTATGAAGTATGTAAACAATATTCACAATAGATTCTACTCTTTTAAATTTAACCACGAAACAAAAGAAGAAAAATTCAAATTATATGCAAATAAATCTGTTTTTAAACGTTCCCAGTTTGGTGGATACTCTGGCTATTTAGATGAAGCAGGTTTTCAAAATCAGTTTAATTACAATGGAAATTCATTTGTGGTTTTAGGTTATGTGAACCAGCAGTATGAACACGAAAAATCAGCAGGCAGTTTAATAAATAAAACATACAACGACAACGGGATATATCTTACAAACGTAACAAAACTGAATAAAGGAAGATCTATACTATCGTTTTCTATAAGAGGTGATATATACAACAGATTTCAGGACAAGGTTACAGGGAAAATCGGAGTTAAAAATTTCGTTAAAAACATTTATTTTGCTTTTAATATCGGAACTGCATATAACATTCCAACACTTTATCAGCTATATGGTGGATATGTAGGAAATCCAGATTTAAAACCTGAAGATGTTAAGTCATTTGATTTCAGCGTAGGAGGTAAAAGTTATACATTTACACTATTTCACAATGAGATAAAAAATCTGATTGATTATGATTTTTCCTTGTTTAAATACAACAATATCTCTGGAGTTTCTAAACTTTCTGGAATTGAACTTCAGTACAAAAGATACATATCAAAAATAAATACAGGACTTGTATTAAACTATACATATCTTGATGCAAGAGATTCTAAAGGTAAAAAACTTTTAAGAAGACCTGATCATAAAATAGATTTACAGTTAGATTATCAGCCTACCGAAAAAGCTAATATTATTCTAAATGCAGAGTATATCGGGAACAGGAAGGATCTGGGAAATGTTGAAACTGGTTATTACACGGTGTTTGATATGATTGTCAATTACCAGATTACGAAAAATATGAAAATTTACGGGAAAATTAACAATCTGACAGATAAGTTTTACCAGCTTGTTGACGGATACGAAACAGCTGAAAGAAGCTATTATGTTGGGTTGTTAGCTAAATTTTAATGAGACTGATACCTAAACGATACATAATTTATAAATTTTTAAATTCATCGTTTACAGGTCTGTCAATCGGCTCCATTTTCACAATTTACGCACCTTTAAAGCCTTCTATCTACCCGATAGGAGGCATTTTACTTGCCATAGCAATGATTATCATTGCCAAATTTTATGAAAAAATAATGAATGTTCGTTATTTCTTTATCATATCTATGTTTGTGGAATTTGTTATTCTTTTTTTAGTGATATTTTTCCTTATCCATCCATATACTTACATGACTGCACTTTTAATATACGCAGGTTATCAGGTAACATTTGCGTTTGGTTCTTATCTTGTAAGGGCAGAAACGTTAATAGTCAGGAAGAAGAGATTGCTGACTTTAGTAGATGTATATAAACAGTCTGGATATTTGGCAGGTCTGCTTATTTCTTTTATATTTTACAAAATCTTAGAGTATAAATTTGGAATAAAAACCAATGAAGAAAAAGTTTATGATTTGCATTTTTTACTTCTAATTGTTGAAATTTCAATTATTTATGCTTTATACAGGTCATTTAGATTCAAATAAAATATTTTATTATAACATTTATTTTTAAATTTTCTAAAAAAACTCTTTCGTTTTAATTAAAATTTTTGGAATGTATAATTATTCCCCTTGCTCAAAATGTCCGAAAAGATTTTAAAACAACTTATAAAAACATGGAGAGGTAGCCTTTGGATATCTGGGGAAACATTGTTTCTCACTTTAAAAATAAAGTCGACAATTCGACATTTTCCCTGCTTAAATCAGTTGAAAATGTTGAGTTGAAAAATGGGCATTTGTATGTGGCTACCCCAGATGAAATATTTAAAGAATGGCTGAAATCGAACTTTTTAGATGAAATAACAATAACGGCTTCTAAAATCATCGGTCAAAACCTTGAAGTTCATATTCTTTCCAAAGATGAATTAGAAAAACAAAACCAGACAGTAAAAGAGTTTGAACAACAAACAGAAGTAGAAGAATTCAGATCTGAAGAACAGCAGAAACCAAAAAAACCTTATAGATTTTACAATCTCAACCCAAAATTTGTTTTTTCTAATCTGATCGTAGGTTCGTGCAATAAAATAGCTTACAGTGCCTGTATGTCGGTGGCAGAAAATTTAGGAAGAATATACAATCCTCTTTTTATATACGGAGGAGTCGGATTAGGTAAAACACACCTATTACACGCCACTGCACATTATGTTTTATCAAAAAATCCAGATGCCAATATAATCTATACAACGGCAGATACATTTATGTCAGAACTTATTTCATGTATGCAAAATAAC
>JALVEZ010000115.1 GCA_027030405.1 Hydrogenothermaceae bacterium
TATAATCATTTTTTGGAACCAAAATAACGCCTTTATCTTCAAAAAGGAAAGAAACACATCCAGATGAACCTAAATTCCCACCGTGTTTAGTAAAAATATGTCTAACTTCTGCTGTTGTTCTGTTCCTATTATCTGTCAAAGCTTCGACTATTACTGCCACACCTTCTGGGCCATAACCTTCGTAGGTTACTTCTTCGTAAGTAACACCTTCTAATTCGCCAGTTCCTCTTTTTATAGCCCTTTCAATATTTTCAGCAGGCATATTTGCCTGTTTAGCTTTTTCGATTGCTATTCTTAATCTTGGATTAAATTCTGGATCACCGCCGCCTTGTCTTGCAGCAACAGTAATTTCTCTAATTAGTTTTGTAAAAATTTGACCTCTTTTTGCATCAACTTTAGCTTTTTTATTTCTTATGTTGTGCCATTTGCTGTGTCCTGCCATTTAAAACTCCTCCGATAGTTTAGTGAAAAGATTATTATAACATTCACCGTTAATTTAATAAAAAATCTTTAGTTTTCAAGCAGTAAAAAATTAGTGAAAAATTAAAATAAATACTAACTAATCCGATAAGAGAAAAAGTAACTAAAAATAGGGGGAATTTAAATGCTTTTATTTAAAAATAAAGAAAAAGAATCAGAGATTTTAAATCTCCAAGAAAAATTAAAAGAATATAAAACTAAATTTTATGAATATGCACCTGATATGGTTAAATCGGTTTATGTTTCTTCAATAATAAAAGGAAAAACATTTAAACCAAGGCAAAAAGTTAGATATTTTAAAGAAAATGTTATAAATATCCAGAAGAATGTAGATATTTCTATCGAAGCAACAAATTTTTTAAACGAAACTATAGAAAAAACATTAAAAATACAGGAAGATATAGAAAATTTAATTAAAAATGGTGAAAATTTTATTCAGGAATCAAATTCCAATCTAAAATTATCAAATGAATCAATCCAAAAAATGTATGAATCCACAGAAGAGTTAAAAGAAAGTATAAATAAAATAAACAGTGTCTTAAAAGTAATATTAGAAATTTCCGAACAGACAAACCTTTTAGCTTTAAATGCAGCAATTGAAGCAGCAAGGGCAGGAGAATTAGGAAAAGGATTTGCAGTCGTTGCTGAGGAAGTAAGAAATCTGGCAGAAAAGACATCACTTAGTGCAAACGACATTAAAGATATTATTAATATTATCTTTAGAAGAATGGATTCCACTGAACAGGAAGTTATCAGATCTAAAGAGCTTATGGATAATACGGTAAAAGGTTCTAAGAAAATCAATTATATTTTTGAAAGCATAAAAGAGTTATCTGGAACAACATATTCTTTAACTAAAGAAAGTAATGAACATCTAAAAAAACAAAAAGATTCAGCAGAAAAAATATTAAACAACTCAAAAGAACTTATAGAAGGATTAGAAGAAATAGATAATCTTCAAGAAACAGTTGAAAATTTATCTGAACTAAATATGAATCAACAAATAAATGTATGGAATTATTTGCAAAAAGATCATTCTGATTTAAAAAGTGAACTTTTACGCAGAGTTATAGATCACGCTGTCTGGATGGATAATGTGATCAAAGCCATCGAAGATAAAACAGACTGGCGTCCAACAGACCACACAAAATGTAAATTAGGTCAGTGGTATTATTCAAGTGGAATGGAAGAAGTTAAGAAATACGGCGAAAAAGCAGTTGAAATTTTTAATAAAATCGAGCCTGCACATGCAAAACTTCATTCATTGGGAATAGAAGCCATTGAGAGTTGTAAATTGAACGGAGATGTTGACTTAACCTGTAATATCGTTGAAGAGATGTTGGATTCTTCTAAAGAAATTATAGATTTACTGTTAGAACTTTATAACATTGTAGAGTGATTAATCTTCAAGCCATCTTTTTGTTAAATCAGAATAACTGTCGATTCTTCTATCCCTGAAGAACGGCCAGGTTATTCTGGTTTCATTAATTTCTTTTAAATCTATTTCTGCAATAACAACTTCTTCTTTGTCTATCGATCCTTGAGAGATAATTTCTCCATAAGTGTTTGAGACAAAACTTTGTCCCCAGAACTGTATTCCAGAGTTTCCATCTGGAGATTTTTCAAATCCAACTCTATTTACAGAAGCAATAAAACATCCATTCGCCACGGCGTGGCTTTTTTGTATAGTTTCCCATGCATTATACTGGCTGTTTCCAAATTCTTCTTTTTCTTCAGGAAGCCAGCCTATTGCAGTTGGATAAAAAATTATTTCTGCTCCTTTCATGGCAGTGAGTCTTGCAGCTTCTGGAAACCATTGATCCCAGCAGATCAACGTTCCGACATTTGCGTATTTCGTTTTAAAAACTTTATATCCTAAATCTCCTGGAGTGAAATAAAATTTTTCATAGAAATGTGGGTCGTCTGGAATATGCATTTTTCTATATTTTCCTAAATATTTACCATCAGCATCAATAACAACAGCTGTATTGTGGTATAAACCATCTGCTCTTTTTTCAAAAAGACTTGCCACAATCACAATATCTAAATCTCTGGCTAATTTGGAGAAAGTTTTTATTGTCTCTGAATCTTCATTTACCTGTTCTGCAAGTTTAAAGTAATTCCAATCTTCTACCTGACAAAAATATGGTGTTTTAAAAAGTTCCTGTGTGGATACAATATTTGCACCTTTTTTCTTAGCATCTTTTATCATTTCCACAGTTTTGTCCATATTTTCATCGGGATTTTCACTGCATTTCATCTGAATAAGCCCAATACTGACTTTATCTTTTCTCATCATCCTTCTCGCAATAAAATTTTATCATTAAATTACATAAAACTTGCAAATCCTTGTGTTTGAAGTTTATAAAGCATTTCTAAAAGTTTATGGGCAGTATGTAGATAAGGTGTTTTAACTTTTAAGTCTTTATCTCCTAAATATACCTTTAAAAAGTTTCCCTCAATAGTTGGAATTCCTTTTAAATTTTTTGAAATTTCCTCTATTAAATCTTTTTCTTTAGGATTTGATTGGTTATCTTCATTCTCCTTAGATTTTTCATCTTCAAGATTTAATTCCAATTCTTTCAAAAATTTAATAATTGGTTCTTCAAGTTTTTGTCTTGTTCCATGAAATTTTGGAAGAACTTTCATTTTTATAGCCAAATCAAAAGCTTCATTTAAATCATTAAAGTTATAGAATGAGTTTTGAGAGTTATAAAGAAACATCATAATTTCATCAAAAACACGATAGCCAAAATGAAGATTATATTTTCTTAAAACTTCGTTTATATCTTGGAGTTTTTGAGCAAGTTTTTCATTTTCTTTAGCAAATTCTTTTATTTTCTTTTTATCTATAACTGCAAACTTACCGTGATTTATAAAATCTTGTTTTAGTTGATCTTTAATTTCATCAGCTAAACTTGAATTCTCTGAATCTTTATTCAAAAATTCTAAATATTTATCAAAATCTCCTACATCAAACTCAATCGTAAATGCTCTATCTAAAACTTTCGGTGAGAACATATGTGTCGTTTCATCAATATTTACTGTCCCAACAAAATATAGATTTGGAGGAAGGAACAGTTCTTGCGGAATAATATTTCCTTGTTTATCGTTTAAATTGTTACCTTCCGCATGTAGTTTAATACTCTGAGATGTAAATTTGTAATTACTTTCATTAGGTTCTTTTCCTAAATTTTCTAAAAATTCAATAAATTTTTCATTTTCTAAAAGTTCATTACTGTTTTCAAACCTTTTTGCTTCTAAAACCGATAAAAAGTCAGCAAAATAATATTCAACTCTTGCCAAATTCATTTCATCAAATAAAACAAAGAATGGATCAGCTTCATTTCCTTTTTCTAAATAGTTATTTACAGCATTTAAAACAAAATTTAATAAAGGTGTTGAATGGTATTCTTCCTTTAAAGGATTATAAAATCCAAGTAATGATTTTGTGTCTTTGAAATCTGGGCGAATTGGAAAAAATAAATCATTTTGATTAGGAAAACATTTTACGAACTCCTCAAATATTTTTGTCTTTCCTGTTCCTGAAAGTCCCGCAAGTATCACAAATCCTTTAGTTTTTAGGGAGTTGTAGAAAGAGTTATTTATTGTATCCTTTAAAATTAAATTGTTTTGTTTTAAACAATCCATATTTTCCTCACAAATAATTTCACCTTCAAATAATGGTAAAATTTGTCCTTTTAAACCTTTTTTATCAGTATCAATATTAAATTCCTTAACTTCGGTTATTTTAAATAAAACTCTCGGTGTCCCTTTTATTGGACCATCTTTTTGGATAAAAGAATCTATATATTTTTTTCTGGATTCTAAATCAAACCATATGTCTCCAAGCTCACATTCTTGCCAATCTTTTGGTAATTTATCTGAATACGGATCATCTAAAACTACAAAATCCTCAACTTTATATCTACCAACACATTTTTTATTTTGAATTGCATAAATATAAAAATAATCTTTCTCTTCTAATATTTCTTCTAGTCCTTGAAGAGTCTCTTCTGTTCCCTCTGGTCTTTGGTGCCACCAAAAATATAAAGTACACGGTTTATTTTTGAGATGGGATATCATTTCTTTTGTGTTTTTTATGGCATCATGATTATCCACAAAATAAAGACCTATGATTTTTTTGGATACTTCTTCTTTTGTATCTGTTATTTTTTCGATTTCTGATATCTCTTGTTTAAGCTTTTCTAAAAATTCATTATAATTATTTATAAAATATTTTTTAGGAATATATTCTCCAACTATTTTTAAATCATCTCCACTTTCACTCCATTTAACATCTTTTTTTAGCAATCCTTCTCGTGGAACAAATATAAATTGTTCAATATTCCCTTCTTTTGTGGCTTTTAGTAAAATAATGCCAAGTAAATTATCAGATTCAAGTAAACTTTTTGGCATACCCCAAAAACCTTTTTCCAAAGTTGAAGTTGTTATATAAAAGAAACCTTTATTTTTAACATGCAGTCTTGTCTGATATTTCCCATCTTTATATAGTCCTATATTTTCTTCAATTAATTTATTTATTATTTCTTTTGTTAATTTCTGTCCTATTCTTTTACCCATTATATCTCCCTAATTTTTATATAAAGAACCTATAAATTTCCTCAAACCTTCTAATCTCTTTTTCGTCTATTTTTTCTATTATTTCTGGCAATGGTTTTCCGTTTTTGAATAAATACTTAAAATTTGTATAAAAAATGGCTGCTTTTTTATAGTCTTCTTTTATTTTATCTTTATATTTTTCCCAGTCTATCTCATCATTAAACAAAATTTCAGCCCAGAGAAGTTTCTTTGCATTTTTATCTTCCAAAATTTCATCTATAGATAAGTATTCCTTTCCTGTAAAAGCAGGAATTACTTTTAATTTCAACTTTGTTTTTCCTCTTTTAATTCTTTAACGAATATATCCAATCTATTTTTAAAATTAAACAAAGCTGTATCTTTTATGGAGTTTTTTATTGCAAGTTCTCCGTATTCTAAAATCTTTTCAGGATTTAGATTAAATCTTTTTGCCACAAACAATGCATCTTCAAAATCTTCTTGTGTTCCTCTTCTCAATTTAGCAATCACAAAATCATAAGGGTCTAATATTTTTATGACTAAGTTTTTATCTTGAACTACAACTTTTGCCCTTTCTCTATATCCTTCAGGCATTGCGACAACAGACCATCCAGAAATATTTTCACTCAAATCTGCTGGAATTCCTTTTTCTTTTAAAAAATTATAAAGTTCAAACAAATTCCCTTTTTCCACTTCGGCATCAACATCTATAGTAGCTCTATTTTTTAATCCATAAAGCTGTAAAGCTAGCCCACCAATTAATATAAGTTCAAGCTGTTCACCTGTATCTTTAACAAACTCTTTTAAGATTTTCTTTACAGTTTCTATTTCTAAATTTTTCATTCTATTTCTAACCTTAAATCAAGGTATCCAATACCTTTAAGCTCTTCACTTTTTATTATTTCTAAGAAGGAAGATACATCCTTGCCTTTATCATTTTCATTAATTGTCCAAAATTTACCTTTCTCATCTTCCCCTAAGCACACTGCAACTGCTGAATTTATTTTTAATCCATCTTTATAGTAATGCATGTTTTTAAAAATATCGTTTTTTACATTTGAAATAAATTTACCATCTTTATCTTTTATAATTCTGAATTTTGCATCAAAAACATAACTTTTTCCGTTGTATTCAATTAGAAAATCAGGTCTGAACTCTACTTCCGCATAACTTTTTTCAGTTTTCTGAAAATGTAAAATCAGTCCATTTTCAAATTTAAACTTTGCATAATCGTAAATTGTTTTACCTTTTTTTCTTTCTTCAAAATCAATTTCGATTTTGTAATTTCCAAATACTTTTTTAAATTCTTTCAATATCTTGATTAAAACATAATACTCCCAAAGGGTTGCCATATCTTTTAAAGAAAATGCCATGTCTAAATCTTCAAAAATCTTTGGAACGAAAGAGAGATGTAAAAGTCTATAAATCTGAAAAATTTCCCTGTATCCAGATTTTTTCATTAGAACCTGTGAATTAGATGGAAAATAGTTTAAGTCACCAACTTCGGAAAAAATATCCGATTGAAGCATATTTTTTACTTCATTTTTTAATTCCTGTAATTCATCTAAAAACATAAAATCTTTCAGTTCATTCAAAAGAATATTTTCCAACTCTTTTAAAAAGTGTTTTATAAATCTATTTTCCAAGGTATCGAAAGTCTCTTCAGTTTCATACTGGAGAACTGTTGAAGGTGAATATTTCTTTTCTTGATAACTAAGTATTCCATTTGAAGTTTCATATAATCTTTCAGAATTTTGAGTAATGTCCACTATAACATCCGAGTCCACATAGCTAACTTCATCAATATTTTTATAACTTTGATACTCAACTAATTTTCTATGTGGATTTGAAAGTATCAGATAAAAAGAACCGATGATTTCTTCTTTTTTATTTAACAGTAACAGCAGTTTTAAAATTGCACTTTTGTTTAATCTACTTTTTTCTACTGAGAAATGAGATAAACTCAAACTGTAAATAATCTGTTCTTTTGAGAGTTCTCTCAAAATGTATCTTAAAAAATTTTCAAAGTTATTGTTATATATTTCTTCAAAGTTCTCTACAGGTTCATTATTTTTACCGATTAATCCAAAATGGTTAGCTAACTTTTTAGATATCACTAAATATGTTTGATTATTCGCTTCAAAGATCCCTGTAAAATTATTAAAAAATATAAAATTTTCCTTAATCTCTATCTGTTCTTTATCTTTTAAATATTCAAGGATTTTCTCTTTATTCTCTAATTCTTCTTTATTTAATTTTAGAGGTTCTTCGGCAAAATGAAGAATATACTTTTCCACAAAAACCAACCTTTTAAAGTTATAAAGTTACAACCTTATAAAGGTGCAACTTTACACTTTTTCATCTTGGGATACTTTTATTCTTTTGAGCTTTGCTCCTAAGTTTTTCAGTTTGTCATCTATATGCTCGTATCCTCTATCAAGATGATAGATGTTATGAATTGTTGTCGTTCCTTCTGCTACTAAACCAGCTATAACCATTGCAGCACTTGCTCTTAAATCTGTGGAATTTACTTTCGCACCTTCTAATTTCTTTACACCTTTTATAATTGCAACACGGCTCGTATCACCTTTTTGAATATCTGCACCTAATCTTTTAAGTTCTGCAATATGCATAAATCTATTTTCAAAAATGTTCTCAATTATTATGCTTTTTCCTTCTACCAGTGATAAAAGAGTCATAAACTGAGCCTGTAAGTCTGTCGGGAAAAATGGATATTCTTTTGTTTCGATCTGAACAGGATTTAATTTTTTTGCTTTTTTTATTATGACTTCGTTTTCTCCTATTTTTAAAACATCGATACCGATTTTTTTAAATGTTTTATCAACAAATTCTAAATATTCTGAAGGATAGTTTTTTATAACAATATTTCCTTCAGTCAATGCTCCGATAACTGCAAATGTTCCTGCTTCTATTCTATCTGGAATTATGGTATGCTCTGTTCCGTGAAGCTCTTTTACACCTTCTACTACTATTGTTTCTGTTCCTTCACCTTTTATTTTTGCTCCCATCTTTCTAAGAAGACGAACGAGGTCTATCACCTCTGGCTCTTTTGCAGCATTGTGTATAACTGTTTCTCCTTTTGCCAGAACTGCTGCCATAAGGATGTTTTCTGTTCCTGTAACCGTTATTTTCGGAAAACGGATTTCTGCTCCTTTTAGTCCTTTCGGTGCTGTGGCACTGATAAAACCTTCCTGAACATCAATTTCAGCACCCATTTTTTTCAATGCATCAAGATGAAGATCGATAGGTCGGCTTCCTATTGAACATCCTCCTGGATGATAAACCTTAGCCTGATGAAATCTTGCAAGCATCGGGCCTAATACAAGAATAGATGCCCTCATTTTGTTTACAAGTTCAAAAGGTGCCTCAAGTTTTAACGGTAAAACCATTTTAAATGAATAGCTTTTCTCATCAACCTGATAGATATCTGCTCCTATCTCTTTTAAAAGTTCCGCCATCATGTATGTATCAAGAAGATTTGGGATATTGTGTAAAACAACTTCATCTGATGTTAACAAAGTTGCCGCCATATTTGGCAGTGCAGAATTTTTAGCTCCTGAAATTTCTACATATCCTTCTAATTTTTGTTGTCCTTCGATCTGTATTGCGTTCATTTCATCATAATTTTCAAACATCTCTTTTTTCTCCTATTATCACTCTGTCTAAATTTTGTAAATCTTTAATAACTGTGACTTTAAAACCATTTTTCTCTAATATATCTTTTACGATTTTTCCTTGTTTATACCCTATCTCAAAAGCAAAGAACCCGTTTTCTTTTAAATATTTCTTTCCCTGGTGAACAATTTCTTTATAAATTTCGCTACCTTTTTCTTTATAGACAAGTGCTTTTTTCGGTTCTTTTTTCACTTCCTTTTGAACCATTTCGTATTCTTCTTCTGATAAATAAGGAGGATTTGATACTATAAAATCAAATTTTATATTTGGAACATTTTCAAACAGGTTACTTTTCAGTAAAGTTATTCTATCTATAACGTTATGTATTTTAGCATTTTTTTCCGTGATTTTTAGAGCTTTTTCTGAAATATCAACTCCATACATTTTCAGGTTAGGTTTATTCTTCAATAAAGAAACTATTATTGCACCACTGCCCACACCGATTTCCAAACCAATAACTTTCCTATTGTCAGGGATTCTTTTTAATACTTCTTCCACTAATATTTCTGTTTCAGGTCGTGGAACGAGAACACCTTCTTCAACATAGAACGAAAGTCCAAAAAACTCTTTTTTCTTTATCAAATACGCAACTGGATAACCTTCTGCCCTTTTTTCCAAAAGTTCAAAATAGTTATTCACAATCTCTTCAGGAATTTCTTTATCTTTTTCTGTTATTAATTTCCATCTTGGAACTCCTAAAAGATTAGACAGAATAAGTTGAGAGTCTGTTATGGGAGTTTCAATTTTATTATCTTTTAAAAATTTTGCACCCTTTTCTAAAAGTTCTTTAATTTTCAATTAAGTTTCCAAATAAAATTTGTTATTTTTGAATACGATAATTATAATATAAATTGTGAGGTTTTTAATATGTTAAACTTTAACAATGAGAAACTGAATAAAGAGATTAACGAGATAATCATGATTGAAAATATCCAGAAAGGAACTTTTTTAGGCTTTGAAGGTGAGTATTGTCAAAATTTTCCTATCATAAAACACGGGAAAGTAAAAGCTTTTAAAACTGATAATCAAGGAAAAGAAATAGATTTATATACTATAAAAGATGGTGAAGGCTGTATCCTCACCTTTAAATGTATTTTCAACAATGAACCTCTATCTGCAAATTTGATAGTAGAAGAAAATTCTGAAATTTATTTTATCCCGAGAACTGATTTTAAAAATTTTTTTGAAAAATATTCTGAATTCAGAAATTTTATAATGTCAATAATACTGCAAAATCTGGATAAAAAGTTTCTATCAGAATGACCAAAAAAATTTTAATAACAGGAAAACCTGGAATAGGAAAAACAACCGTAATCAAAAAACTGGCTAATATTTTAAACGATAAAGCAGTTGGCTTTTACACAGAAGAATACAGAGACCCAAAAACTCATAAAAGAAAAGGTTTTAAAGTTATAACAACATTCGGAAAGCAGACCATTTTAGCTGATGTTGATCTTAAATCTCCATACAAAGTAGGTAAATACGGTGTAAATGTGGAAGGATTTGAAAAAACAGTTATACCTCTACTTACGAATGCGAATAAAGAAAGAGAAAAAATATTTCTGATCGATGAAATAGGCAAGATGGAATTTTATTCAGAGAAATTTAGAGATCTTATTGAAGATATAATGGAAAATCCAGATATAAAAGTAGTTGCAACCATATCAAAAAAAGATTTCCATCCTTTAATCAAAAAAATAAAAAATCTTCCAGATGTAAAACTTATAGAGATCAACTATGAAAACAGAGATAGAATTGTCCAAGAAATATTGAAAATGCTAAATGAGAGCAAAAATTAATATAATGTAAAAATCTATTACAAAAAATCTTGACACAGATCAATAAAAGTTTAAAATGTAATTATTAGGTTAATAAATACTAACTTTTGGAGGTTAAAAATGGAGTTAGACGCTCTAACACTTGCCCGTTGGCAGTTTGGTTTCACTGCTTTTATTCATTTCATATATGTTCCTCTCACTATAGGTCTTGGCTTCTTAATAGCCATTATGAAAACACTTTATCTAAAGAACGGTGACAAAAGGTATGATGATCTTTCCATATTCTTTATGAAACTCTTTGCCATAAACTTTGCTATCGGTGTGGCAACAGGTTTAACAATGGAGTTTGAGTTTGGAACAAACTGGTCAGAATATTCTAAACTGGTGGGGGATATATTTGGTGCACCCCTTGCACTTGAAGGGTTAACTGCATTTTTCCTTGAATCAACATTTATGGGAATATTCCTTTTTGGAAGAAATAAAGTTTCTGAAAAGGTTCACCTGCTCTCTGCGTGGATGGTTGCCATTGGTGGAAGTTTATCCGCTTTATGGATTTTGATAGCAAACTCATGGCAACAAACACCAGAAGGTTTCAAATTAGTTGAAACACCCCAAGGAGTAAAGGCAGTTTTGACAGATTTCTGGGCAGCAGTAATAAATCACTCTTCTTTGATAAGATTTTTGCACACAGTTGACGGAGCTTTTATAACTGCTGGTTTCTTTGTTATGGGTGTCAGTGCATTTTACTTAATAAAGAAAAGACATACTGAGATGTTTAAACTCAGTCTAAAATTAGGTCTGATTTTCACAACATTCGCTGCACTTATTCAGATAGTTTTCG
>JALVEZ010000116.1 GCA_027030405.1 Hydrogenothermaceae bacterium
ATCAATGTCAGCTTCTAATGCAAGGATTCCTTCTTTTCTTGCTTTATTAGCCACATTTGTTAAATACTCAGTAAGTTCAACAGGGTCAGGTAACCCAGGTTTAAAAGCTACTGCGATTCCTTTAACTCCTGCGATAAACTCTTTTAGAGGAAAAGCGGCTAACGTTGCAGAGAATCCACCACCAACTGTAATCAGCAGTGAAGGGATATTTATAAATGCAAGTGGACTACCACCAAGTGAAATACTGATAATAATAAGTAAAAGTGCAGCTACAATTCCTATGACCGTTGATATTTCCATGACTTACCCGTTACCATAAAATTTTTTGTATTTTTCTAATAATTTTTTTTGTTGTTCATTTATAAATTCGGTTATTACTTGTTTTACTTTATCTATGTCTATAAATTCTGATCCATAACAGATATATTTCTTTTCTTTTTTGATATTTTTTATTTCTGCATTGATAGAAACGTTTTTACCTTTAATTTCAAATGAAAGATTTACGATTTCACCAATTTTCAACTGATTTTCATCTTGATTTTCATTTTTTATGCAAAACTTGGTACCATCTAAACTTATATCTCTTATTTCACCTTTAAATTCTCTTACTTCACCTGTTTCGTCATTCTCAACCTTAATATCAACAGGAATATTCACATCTATTCTGTAATTTTCTCTTCTATTTAATCTTTCTGTTTTAAAAATATGAGGAAGTTTTACAAGAACTCTATGTTTGTCAATTATTATGTCCTCTATTTCTGCTTCATAACTATAAAAACCATCATTCTTTCTTAAAAATTTTATCTTTACTTTATCGCCTTTTCTAAATGGGAAAGGTGGTTCTGCATCAACAATCATCCAATATTGGAAAAGTTCATCTTTGTCATAAAGGACAACTGGAAATTTTTTATTTCCGTAAAACAGATATCCATCCTGAAAAAGATCTATATCTTTAGTAGATGAAAGAGGAACAAACGGAGGTAGTCTATCAAAGCCTAACTTGTGTCTTATGCTCTTTATTAAACTTTCATCAAAATTTGGATTTTCCTGTATATAGAGATTTATCACTTTTTCAAAAGGTGATTTAAATTCCAGAACTAAAAATGGATCCCTGCCTAACTTTTTAGAGTATACCCATAGGAGTTCTGCTTCTTCTTCGGTTAATCCTGAATCTTTAGCGTAATTGAAAAATGTACGCTTAAGTTTTAGCTCCTGCATTTTCATTTTTAGATTGTCGTAAAAAAAGAGCAAAGCAAAAAATACAACAAATAGGAAAAGAATGAAGAAAAATAGTTCAACATTTAGATCTCTAACTGTCTCTTGAAAAGCTCTAACGACAACATTTACCCTTTCATCCACCTTTATCTCCTATTTGAAACTTAAAGTTTACACTTTATAATATTTGTGCTGTTAAATATTTATCGGCATAAAAATTGATTTTTGTAGTTTTAAGAGGTTTAGATGGCTTTAGATATTAAATGTGAAATAGTAGAAAACAGGTTTATATCAGGAATTACGTGGCTGCTTAGATTAAAAGCTCCAGAAATAGCAAAAGAGGCAAAACCTGCTTCATTTGTTATGATTAGAGGAGTTGAAGATTATCAATACGATCCTCTTTTGAGAAGAGCTTTTGCTATTGCTGATATTGATGGAGATGATATCCTCATTTTTTATGATGTTTATGGAAAAGGAACAAAAGCAATAACAGAAAAAAAAGCAGGAGAAACAATTTCGGTATTAGGTGCATTAGGGAATAATTTCTTTCCAGAGGACTACGACCATTATGTTTTAGTCGGTGGTGGGATTGGGTTTGCAGGGCTGTCATTATTGATGAAAGATTTAAAACAAAAAGGAAAATCTTTTACTGCTATTTACGGAGTAAGAAGGAAAGAACAGCTTTCCATGCTTGACTGGATAAAAGAAAATGGTTTTGAAAACGATGTGATTATTTATACAGAAGACGGAAGTTATGGTAAAAAAGGACTTGTGACAGAAGATTTAGAAAAAATAGCAACAAAACATCACAACACAATGCTTGCAGTCTGCGGACCTCACGGTATGATGAAGGCAGTTGCCAATCTTGCAAAGGAAATTGATATTCCCTGTTATGTATCCCTTGAAAGCCGAATGGCATGTGGTTTTGGAATTTGTATAGGCTGCGTTGTTAAAGATACTGAGAAGGACTCTTATGTCAGAGTTTGTTACGAAGGTCCTGTCTTTGATGCCTCAAAAATCGAGCTTTAAAAATTTTGATAGCCTAACTCTTTAAGAAATTTATTTAATTTCTCTACTTCTAAACTCCTCTGTCTATCTAATTCAATAAAAGAATTTTTATATTTTTCGTATAAATTTTCAAAACTACTTATAATTTCCTTTTTCTCATCATTTAAATATCTTTCAAGCTGGCTTTTTGCCATTTTGTAAAATTTATTTAACAATAACTCTTTTATCTCATCTTCAGTTAAATTTTCTCTTTTTTCCAAAGTTTTATTTTCAATATCTTTTTCAATATCTTTTAATTGTTTTTTGAATTTTTTTATCTCATTTTCAGTTTTTTCCATTTTAGATAACAACTGTTTATATTTTTCAGTTTCTTTTTTGGCTGTTTCCGAATTTGTAGAATTTAAGTCTTTTATAATTTCTTTCAGATACTTTTTTACCTGTTTTGCTGTTTTTTTGCCCTGTTCTTCTTCGTCCCATTCTTCAATCTCATCTAAAAGCTGGTTTAATTCTCCTTCCAATTCAGATATTTTCGTTTCTAACTCCTCAATTTTTTTAATATCTTCTTGAAAAAATGCCTCTCTTATCATTTCATCTGTTATCAGGTTTTTATTCCAACCTGTTGAGATGATACTTTTGAAATCGTATTTAAGCTCCTCCCACCAGTTTGCAAAAATTCCGATAGCTTTGAATCTGTTTAAAACTCCAAGCTGTAAAATTAGATTTTCTAAATCTTCCATATGTTTGTTTTTAAACTCTGCGATATTCGTGTTCTTATCAAATTTTTCAATCTCTGTTTTTACCTTTTCCCACCAGTTATCTAAAACTTCGTAATGTTTTTGATAGACTTCTTTTAAGCTTTCATCATTTTCAATAATTTCTTTTATTTGCTCTTTCTCTATTTCTTCTTTAAACTCAAAATAATCATCGTTTTTTTCTTTAAAGAAAACCTTT
>JALVEZ010000117.1 GCA_027030405.1 Hydrogenothermaceae bacterium
CTCCTTGTGTTTAATAACCTTTAGTATTCATTAATATTATTGCTATTATAAGCAACCACCACCACCACCAGCTTTAGGTGGTTCATATTCATCTTCCTCAACAATCTCATCATGTTCTTCTAACCAAGCTTCCATTCCACCTTTTAAGTTCTGAACAAGTGTGAATTTTTTCGCACATTTTTTGAATATTTCAGGGTTTCCATCTCTTGAAACAATAACAGTCGGTAAATACGGATTTATATGTTCTACTGCTTCAGGTGGAGCCTTTGATTCATCACAATCAGGTAAAGGAATTGCCCCAGGAATATGCTGATCAACATATCCACCAATTTCATCATCTTCATCTTCTGACTCATACTCTCTAACATCTATTATCTGAAAGTTCTTTCCAACCTTGACACTTGGATTTTGTAATTTTGCATATAACTGATCAACTGTTATAGGAATTTCTTTTTGGAGTTCGACTTCTTTTTTACCGAAGCTAACAAGAAGAATTGCAAGAACTCCTATAATTCCTAAGTATATAATTCTTTCTACTTTAGGGTTCATTTTTTCCTCCTTTTAAATTACTCTTCAGACGATTGTGTCTGAACAGTCTGTGCCTGTTGTTCTAAATGAGATATTTGAACTTTTAAACCAACAATACCAGCAATTAATACGATTATTGCTATCCAGTATATAATTCTTTCCATCATACTCATTTTATCTTAACCCCTCTTAATTATTAGTCATAAACTTTATCAGCATCTGGTTTAGACTGAATAAATTTCTGCCATCTACCAAAGTAAATTAAGTTTGCAGTTAAAACTGCCACAACAAAATACGTTGCAGATTGTGCCATAGAACCTATTGATAAAGTCGGATATGCAGAGATAAATGCACCTGTAGTACAACCACCACCGATCATTGCTCCTAATGCAAGGAAGATTCCTGCAAAGAATACAAGAACCATTCTAACAATTGGTAAAGGTGTAACTGCTTCTGCGAAAGAAGGAGGTACTACATCAAACTTGAATGTTCTTGAAACGATAGCACTTAAAAATGCACCAGGAAGAACACCGAGAATCAATCCTGCATGCCATATTATACCTTCACTTATACTAGGAACTATAGATAAAGGATGTCCTAAAGCATGTGCAACCCATCCAACTAATGCAAGTGTAGCTCCTGAAAAACCGAGATATTCTCCTTGCATTGTAGCCCAAGTGATAATTAAACCTGCTAATATACCTGAAGGAAGCCAGTGCCATTCTGCTTTAAGAGCTTCGGAGAATGATTTTTTCTCACCTTCAAAATATTTTTTAGCAGGGTCTAACCAGTCAGCAACCACTGCAAAAATCAAGAAAAGAACACCCCATGCAACTGCAAGTGGCCCATAAGCTATACCTAAAACACCATAAAGTGTTAAGCTTTCTTTTTTACCTAAAATACCAGCTTCTACTAATGTAGGCTGAATCATAGCATATATGATGATTCCTAAGATAAGTCCAATAACACCTGCAATAGAAACAAACTTACCTGCACCAACTCTCGCAACACATGTTCCTGGACAGAAACCAGCTGCTGCCATTGCAATTCCAAATAAAAATCCACCTACTACGTGGGCTATTCCCATAAAAGGCATAATTCTTGGGTGAATATTTAATGCATCCTGAAGTCCAAATATATGAACAAGTCCGTATATGATAGAAGCTGTTGCAATACCTACAAAAGCAAACTTCATAATCTTTAAGTCCCTTAAAAGGAGCATACCTTCAACTCTTGAATATCTAATTGCCCCTACTCTATGGAGAACAATACCGAAAAGTAAACCGGTAATAAGCCCCATAATCAATGCACCTGTATGTTCCATAACTATTACCTCCTTAAACTAAAAAAGCTGGGAATCTTAAAGATTTCCCAGCTTGTGATGTCTTACTTTTCAATTGGTAAAGATGTGTCATTACCCCATTCATCCCATGAACCAACATAAACTTTAACTTTCTTAAGTCCTGCAAGTTTAAGAGCTAACCACTGGAATGAACCTCTACCTAAACCTACGTGACAGTATGTTATAACTGTTTTATCAGGAGTTAAACCTTTCTTCTTAAGCTTTTTGATTTGCTTTTTCAACTTCTTAATAGATTTGAATATATGTTTGTTTGGTTTACCAGATTTATTTCCAGCGTATTTAGTCCAAGGTGAGAAGATAGCTCCAGGGATATGTCCGCCTCTTTTAACCTTTTCATGAACTCCTGGCTTTTCTAAAGCAGATAGTAATCTTTTTCCGAGATATTCGTCAAGATTGTGTCTTGAGTCTAGGATTACATAGTGCTCTTTATCTTTGAGAGCTTTGAGAACTTCTTCTTTAGTTGCAATAATGTCCCATCTAACTTTAACTTTGAAAGTTTTTGGTGGATACTTTTTAGCTGGGCCAGATTCTATTTCATAACCCTTTGCTTTCCAAGTAGCTAAACCACCATCCATAAGGTCTAAGTGGTCTAAGTCCATTCCGTAAAGATATAAGAAGAAAAATACACCGGATGCGTTAACACCTTTTCCGTCATCATATGTAATAACATGTGTATTGTTATCGATACTTAATTCTTTTCCGATAAATTCTGCTGCTCTTTCAGGACACATAGGTAATCCCTTACATTTTTGTACATCTTCTAATAGATGTAAGTCGTGAGCATAAGCGTTCACAGCACCAGGAACGTGCTCTTTTAAAAATCTTTTTTCAGAATCACCATCTACAAACCTTACATCTGGCTTTCCTAAAAGTTTGTGTGCATCATCTACAGAAATTAACACCTTATCAGGTGTAAATTCTTCATCTGCAAATGAAGTTGTTGTAAAAGACAATGCTGCTGCAATTCCAGCAACTGCCATTGAGACCTTGAAAAATTTTTTCATTGATCTACCTCCTAGAATATTAGATTTATTGAAAGTCTTATAGAAATCCGTGTTTGTTAAAGTGATTTTTGTAGAGTTATAGCTTTTTGATGTTTTGTTGGTAAGGCTTCTTATTTTGAAGTAAAGGCCCTTTATTCTAATCATATTAGATATCCTTTATATCCTAATATACTAACATATAGATAATATTCCTATATGTCAAGGTTGACAATTACTAACCTTTATTCAATTTTTAAAATATTAATAATCACTAATATTCTAATTAATCTATCCTAAGAAAACAAATTGTAAAAATAAATTTTTAGAATTGCAATATGTCAGTTTTGTCTATTTGAATTGTCTTTATAATCACATATAATTGAAAGCATGAAAGTATTAATAACCGGTGCTGCAGGTTTTATAGGAAGTCATCTTTGTGATCGATTTATTCAAGAAGGATTTTATGTTGTAGGAATGGATAATTTTCTTACTGGAAGTCCTGATAATATAGCCCATTTATTCGGTAATAAGAATTTTAAATTTATTGAATATAATGTTGTTAACTATATATATCTATACGACAAGATTGATATCGTTCTCCATTTTGCATGTCCTGCCAGCCCTGTTGACTACTGTAATTATCCTATTCAAACATTGAAAGTAGATTCTTTAGGTACACTTCACACATTAGGTTTTGCAAAAAAGAAAAGGGCAAGATATGTATTTGCTTCAACATCCGAAGTATATGGAGATCCTCTTGTCCATCCACAATCTGAAGATTACTGGGGAAATGTAAATCCAATTGGCCCACGTTCTGTCTATGATGAAGCAAAAAGGTTCTCGGAAGCCATGACAATGGCATATCATAGGGAACACGGACTGGATACAAGGATACTTCGTATATTTAATACATACGGCCCTAGAATGAGATTGAATGATGGTAGGGTTATACCTAATTTTGTCGGTCAGGCTTTACAAAATCAAAATCTTACAGTTTACGGAGACGGAACACAAACCAGAAGTTTTTGTTATATAGATGATATGGTTGAAGGTATTTTTAGAGCTTCTATTAAAGAGAATCTGAACGGTGAAGTTATTAATTTAGGTAATCCTAACGAATATAAAATAATAGATATAGCAAAAAAGATTATTCAACTGACAGATTCGGACTCTAAAATAGAATTCAAACCTTTACCTGAAGATGATCCAAAGAGAAGATGTCCTGACATAACAAAGGCAAAAAAACTTTTAAATTGGGAACCTAAAATAAATCTTGAGGATGGTTTAAAAAAGACGATAGAATATTTCAAGATGAAAATGTTAGAAAAAATCTGATTTAAAATATGTTTTTTGCTAAAATAAATTTTAATGTTTTTATGAAAAAATAAAGTTATAATTAATTATGAGATTATATTTGGAGGTTTTATTATGGGAGCATGGACTGCATTTGTGGTTATGGTTATTTTTGCTGTGTTTACAGGTATAGTTGCATTATTAGGTGGAATGCTTAAAAAAGGAGAAGAGTAATATAGAGCTTGAATTTACAAAATAAGCAGATAGGAAATGTGTTCTTTTTCATTCTCCTATCTTTTTTTCTTTTTCTTGGGTATTTACTTTTTGAGCCTTTCCTAAAAATAATATTTTTAGCTATATTTTTCAGTGTAATATTCTATCCTGCTTATTTGAAAGTCAAAAAGATTATTAAAAGTCCTTCTTTATCTTCTCTTATTGTAACTATTCTAATTTTACTTTTTATACTTATACCTGGGACATTCATCACCGTCTTTTTATCTGAACAGATGATAGATCTTTATCCGAAGATAATAAAGGCTATTTCTCAAGCAGGTAACTTGGAAGCATATTTGAAAAACCTCCCTTTTATTAATGCCATTTCAGAAAAACTAAGAATTAATCTTGAATTTTTTAATATAAATATGAGTGAAACATTAAAAGGAATGTTTAACTATATTGCTAACTTTATCATTTCTCAAGGGAAAAATATCATAATCAACTTTACTCTATTTATTGTTGGAATCATTGTTATGTTGATTACCATATTTTTCTTATTTAAAGACGGTGAAATACTTTACAGAAGAATTTATGAGCTTGTTCCTCTAACACAGAAAGAAAAGAACTTTCTTATTAACAGAACATATAACGCTATTCAGGGAATAGTTTTAGGTCTTATACTTACAGCCATTGCTCAGGGGATACTAGCTGCAATCGGTTATGCCATCGTAGGTGTAGAATTTGCTATTTTCTGGGGATTTATGACATTTTTAGCTTCTTTTTTACCTGTAGGTGGAGCCTCTTTAGTCTGGGTTCCTATTGCCATCTATGTATTTTTCACGAAAGGCATAGTAGATGGGGTTATTATCACTCTATGGGGAACCTTTTTGGTAAGTACAATTGATAATATCATTAAACCTATCATCATAGGAGATAAAACAAATATACATCCTATGGTGTTGGCATTTGGATTATTAGGTGGATTAAACCTGTTTGGATTTATAGGAATATTTGTAGCTCCATTAATTTTAGTTCTTATAGACAACCTGTTGGACATATATAAAGAACGTTACATAGATTAAAATCCAAATCCTGAATCAAAACCAAATCCAAACCCTGTATCTTCTTGTTTCTCTATTATTCCCTTTTGCTTTCCATAAAATTCTATCTGTGTAATATCCTGTTCTACAGGTATAACTTTAGGACATACCATAGTGCAGTATTTACAATGAACACAACTGGTTATATGATCTTCTTTTGCAAGAACTATTCTTTCATCTCCTAATGCATCGTTTTTATCTTTCCAGAATCTATAAACTTTTACATAATTGATAGGCCCACCGAATTGAGGGTCTGCTTCAAATGCAGGACAAGCAGAATAGCATAGACCACACAAAATACAATCAGTCTCTTTATCAAATTTTTTCAGATCTTCAGGGTAAACTGTTTCCCAATTTTCTTTTGGAACAAACCATGCTTTTACATTTTTTAACTTTTCTAAAAATACAGAATGATCAACAACCAGATCTTTTATAACAGGTAAATTGTTTTTTGGCTCAATTTTTATCGAGTTATTTTCATCTAAATAGTCTTTTACTTTTGTTTTACAGGCAAGCACATTGTTTTCATTCAATTTTACTCCACAAGTTCCGCAAATTGCTGCTCTACACTGCTCTCTAAATGTTAAAGTTGGATCCTGATAATATTTTATTTTTTCTAAAATATCCAGAACAGTTGTTCTATCATTTATTTCTTCTTCAAATGTTTCAATAAATTCTTTTTGTCCGTCAAACCTTTTTATATTAATTTTTACCTTCATATTTCACCTTTCAGTTTTTTTCTTCTGTATTCCTGTAAAAAGTTGTGTGCCAATCTCGTTGGTTCTGGTAGTTTATATTTATCTACAGTATTTAAAACCACTTTTAATGAACTTTCAACAGAAATGTTATTTCCTGGAGATATGAAAATCGGGTTTGTATTTTTCTTTGTCCTTACAGCATATCCTCTAAATTCTCCATTTACATACACTGGTTTATAAGATATCGGTTTATTTTCTGGTTCTTCATATTCTCCTATCAGTTTTGACTTTCCACAACCTATTGAAACTTCATCTGTAATAACTCCAAAATGTGATGCAATTCCCATTTTTCGTGGATGAAGAATTCCCATCCCATCTAAAATAAAAACATCAGGTTTTATCGTCAGTTTTTTATATGCTTCTAATATTGTAGGCAATTCCCTATAAGCTAAAAACGTTGGAATATAAGGAAAATCCACCTCTTTTTCTGCAAAAACTTTTTCTTTCAGTTCTAATGTTTTGTAGTCTAAAACAACGATACAGGCTATTCCTGTTGTGGGATTTTTCCATATATCGGTAAACGTAAGGTCTATTCCTGCCACAGTTTTTATACTGTTTATGTCTATCCGATCTTTTAAATTAAGTTTTTTTGCAAGCCTTAACTGTTCTTCTTCCAGTTTTTTTATGTCAATATCCATATTATATTCCGTATCTTAGTTTGTAATAATATAAGCCTATATATTCTCGAATTCCCCTTGCAGAATTATCAAAAACTGAGGATTGCGAAAGCAAACTGAACCATGTATAAATCCTTGTGGTTCTATAATCTGAAGGAACTGGAACTACGTTTATACCGAAATATTTAAAAATTTTTACAGCCCTCGGCATATGATAAGCAGAGGTTACCAGACAGGCTTTACTCCACTGGTTTTCTTCCATTATTATTTTAGTTAGTTTTGCATTCTCAAAAGTGTTTTTACTGTTTTGTTCTAATATTAAAAATGATTCATCAACACCTAACAATTTTAAAAAACCTGCCATTATTTCTGCTTCTGAAAAATATTTATAAATTGGTCTTCCACCTGAAAGAATTATCTTCTTATGTTGAACTTTCCATACCTTGAATGTCGTTATTAATCGCCTTGTAACAGCAGGTTTCAGATCTGGTTTATTCTGATTTTCTGGAGATACAGGATAGTAACCTCCACCTAACGCAACAATAACATCACAATCTAAATTTTGAATATTAGGAAAAGGGTATTTGTCTTCAAGAGGTATTAATATTTTGTCTTTTATCGGATCTATAGAAAGTAAATAAAAAGAAGACATTGATATAAATACGAGGAAAGAAACAACTATCTTTTTGTTTTTTAAAATTAGTAAAAGGGAAATAAAAAGAATTAAAATGATTATTCCAGGTGGTATAAGAAAATATCCAACAACTTTTGAAAGAATAAACAATACTATCTCCTAAAATATGACTAAATTATCTCTGTGTATAACCTCTGCAGGTTTGTTTTTGAGTTCACTACTTTTTAAGCCTTTATATTTTTTAACATCTTCGTAAGAGTAGTTTACTATCCCTTTTCCTATTATTTTACCTTCTTGATTTTCTATAACAACAACATCTTTTGGATAAAATATGCCTTCCACACCCTTTATCCCTGCAGGAAGAAGACTTTTCCCCTCTTTTAATGCTTTTTCTGCACCTTTATCAACTATTATTTTGCCTTTTGCCATAGATAAAAGAGCTATCCAGCTTTTTTTACTGCTTATCTTTTTTTCTTTTTCTGGATGAATAAAACTTCCTATATCTTTACCTGAAAGTATATCGATCAGTATATTTTCTCTTTTAGGAGCTATCACCACAGGCACAGAATGGCTTACTGCGATTTTTGCTGCCTCTAATTTACTACGCATTCCTCCTGTTCCAAATTTTGATTTTGAAGATTTTGCGTATTCTATAACCTGTTCTATATCTTCCACTTCTTTAATAAGTTTTGCCTTTGGATTTGACGGTTCATCCGTATAAAGACCGCCTGCTGTTGATAATATCACAAGCAAATTTGCCTGTGTTAAGACTGAAACATGGGCAGCTAAAAAATCGTTATCACCGAAAACTATCTCTTCAACTGCAATTGTATCGTTTTCATTTATAATCGGGACAACATCCATTTCTAAAAGTTTATTCAAGGTGTTTCTTGCGTAGTTATATCTTTTTCTTTCTCTTAAACCTTCTATTGTCAGTAATATCTGTCCGATTACAAGATTTTGTTTTGAAAATAGTTTATCGTATATCTGCATCAGGTAAGCCTGTCCAACTGCAGAAACTGCCTGTTTTTCTGTTAATGTTTTAGGTTTTTGTTTTAGTTTTAACTTTTTTACACCTGCTAAAACAGAACCTGAAGAAACAACGATTATTTCTTTTCCTTCTTCTTTTAAGATTTTTATCTGATTAGATAGATCCTGAATAAAATCAAAATCAAGGTCATCATCTTTTGATAAAAGCTGAGAACCTATTTTTACAACTATTCTTTTTGCATTTTTTATGCTTTCTCTGTCCATTTCTACCCATTTTTTGCAAAGATTAGATATCCTGTATGTGCAACCATCCTATCTACAGGTCTGAATCTATCTGGAACAGATTTATATTTCCTGAGCATTATCTCCATTGTTTCAATTTTAATAAAATCATTTTTTTCAAGACCTTCAAGAAGCTGGATAACCTGATTTACAGTAGGTAGTAAAAATCCTATAGGAGCTCCCTTTTTTAAAACCTGCTTCAACTTAGGTAAATGTTCAACAGGCTCCCTTACATCTATAAATGCTGCATCAAAATCTTTCTCTTCAACTTCAGAAAGGTCTTTATGAAAAATTTTAACAATTTCTGAAAATCCTGCAAATTCCAGGTTTTGTTTTGCAACTTTTATATGACTTTCTTCCCTTTCATAAGCATAAATTCTACCATCAGGATAAAGGGCATTTGCCATTACAATAGTCAGTCCTGCACTTCCTATACCAGACTCTAAAACTTTCATTCCAGAACGGAGTCCTAATTTTAAGGTTATATATGCCGAGTCTTTTGGATAAATTATCTGGGTTTTCCTTTTTATACCGAACATTATTATGTCGTAAAGAGTAGGTCTGAGTATCTGAAACTTATGACCTTTGTGTGTCTCTATATAATCTCCGTAATCTTTTTCCATTATCTGGTCATGGGATATATTTCCACGATGTGTACCGAATATTTCTCCTTTTTTCAGTTTAAGAAAAAATGAATTTTTATTGTCTGTTAAATGAACTGTTTCGCCTTCTTTTATCAAGCTTTAATCCTTTTTCTCATAGTATAAATATGTACTATACTCTGGCACTTCAAAATAACTTTTTCCTTTTTTCTTTTCTTCCTGCTGAAGTATTCCGTCTAAATTTGAATCAACATAACCAAAACCATATCTGTAAGGTCTCGGTTTTTTATCTAATGTCCCGTAGGCAGTTGATAACTTTTCAACCTGTAAAAATCTTTTTATAAGTTTTCCGCCACTGTATACTTCCACAACTCCATTGACTCCTAATGTTGTGGAAATCGCTCTGCTAATTTTATTAATTCTTTCCTGTCCAAAGAAAAATTTCAGGTATAAAACTACTCCTAAAATAAGGAGAAAAAATATTATTCCAAATGCGATTTTTAATCTCATTGTTATCTGCTTAAAAGATCTAAAGAGAACTCTTTGTTGTCATAAAGATCAATAGAGTAATTATCCCAGAACACACATGTTCCACCTGCTATTAAAGCACCTTGCTGTCCTAACGGTCTGTATTCTGCGAAAAGAATCTTTTCTTTACCTAATTTAGAATTAGCACTGTCTTTTGCATAAACCAGAGGTTCTACAAAATCACCTTCGATTGTCAATGTATCCGTACAGGCAAGCATAACCTGATTAACATTATCTCTAAAATGTTTTACTTCATCTGTAACAATTAAAAGGTCATCGTTTTCATAGTTGTTTTCTTTATCTGTGATAATATCACCGTTAAATGTGATTCCAAAACGTCTTGTTAATGTATTGCAAGTATCTGCAATTCTGTCTTCATTTTTGTAATATCCGAAAATAAGGATTTTTTTACCTTTTTCTATAAGCTCAGCAAGAAAATCCACTTCAGCTTCATCAAAAGGTATTTCTGGATAGTTGAAAACAACTGCATCATATTCAGGAAATTTATTTACATCATCAACTTCTTCTACATGTAGATTTCTTTCTTTTACATACTTTTGAAGTTTTGAAAAATAGTAATGGTCAGATATTATAAATTCTTGATGGGCTAAACTCCATGCTATTTTAATCATAATTCCTCCGAGGTCTTTTTTTTGATTTATTTTATCACTTTTGAGATTTTATGAAAATTTGTTTGAAAATTTACCAGACAACAACTTTTTCTGATTTTTCGATAATGTCAATAATATCAAGATAATCCAACATTTTTTCTTCAGGAACTTTTATATTTCTTGCAACTGCATCTTCTTTACAAACTGCCCAGTTGTCAACTGATGGAATTCGTAAAACTGCATCCTGTATTAAAATCAATAAATCATCTTCCTGAATCAGATCAAAGTCTGGAAAATCTCCAGGTCTTTTTAATAACCAGACTGTATTTACCATGTGATAACCACCTCAGAATCTTGAATAATTTCCGTAATTTCTTCTTTTGATTTTATTTCTATTTCTACAGGAAATTTTTTAAGCATAATTCCCCTTTCTCTCACTGCTTCTTCTTCTGCCACTATTTTTCCATCCATCATTCCCAATGCTTCAACGGATTTATCAATAGGATCTATGCCTAACATCTGAGGCTTCCAGTCTGTTAACGTATAAACACCATCTTTCATACATATAAAATAAACCTCGTGCTCCATAGATAAGCCAACTGCCTGTCTAAGGGATTCAAACGCTTTCCAGCTGAAGGGATTCGATTTTAAAACGAATGAAACTTTTTTCTTTGCCAATTTTTATTCCTCTTTAAGATAACATTATGACTTTATCAGATTCTGTGACCAATTTTGCCAGTCCGTACATACTGCTACTTTCTGCCCAGCTTTCAGGTTTGATTCCTCTTTGCTCTGCATTATGAGCACAGTAATAAATTTTTGCACCTTCGTCGTGAAGATCTTTAATCTCTTTTCTAAGTAGGGAGTATTCTCCGTTTGCCATAAAAAATATAGATGTTTTATGTTTCCTTTCTAAACCTGCTTTTGCAAGTTTAACCATTGTATTGAAATCGTGCGAATAAGGATTACTGGCAATTATAATAAGAAGTTTCATTTTACTTTCCTTACTATTACTTCCCAGAGATTATCCCCGACTTCTTTAATCTCAAGGACTTCCTGTCCTTCCTCTCTCATACTTTTAGGAACGTTCTCAACAGAGGGTTTATAATCAAGTATAACTTTAAGAACTTCTCCTGGTTCCATCTGTTCTAATATAAGTTTACTTTTTACAAAAGTAAAAGGACAAACTTCTCCTTTTAGATCCAACTCTCTATTTACTGAAATCTCAGACATTTATTCCTCCTGTTAAAATCTGATATCGCAAGATTCCTGATCATATTCAATAAGTTCTTTAATAACAGGATTTTCTCCACATAATGGACACTTTTTATCTTTTCTCAATTTAACAACATTAAATTCTGTTCCCAATGCGTCAAATATAAGAAGTTTTCCAACTAATGGCTCTCCTATATCAAGGATAAGTTTTAAAGCCTCATTTGCTTGAAGTGTTCCCATTATTCCACCGACAACACCTAATAAACCAGCTTCCTGACAACTCGGAACTAATCCTGGAGGAGGAGGTTCGGGAAATAAACATCTGTAACAAGGTGATTCTTCTTTGTTCCTATAATCAAATGTAGTCAACTGTCCTTCAAATCTAAGTATTGCCGCAGATACTAACGGCTTATCTAAGAAATAACATGCATCATTTACTAAAAATCTTGTAGGGAAGTTGTCCGAACCGTCAAGAACAACATCGTAATCCTTTATGATATCTAAAACGTTCCCTTTATGAATTCTTTCGTTATGTGCTATCACATTTACATCTGGATTAAGTTCTTCAAGAGTCATTTTTGCTGATTCTACTTTCGGTTTGCCTACCCTTGAAGTGTTATGTAAAATCTGTCTTTGTAAATTAGAGAAATCAACAACATCAAAATCAACTATACCAATAGTTCCAACACCTGCAGCTGCTAAATAGTATAAAGCAGGTGAACCTAATCCTCCTGCTCCTATAACAAGAACTTTTGAATTAAGTAATTTTTCCTGTCCTTTTCCTCCAACTTCTGGAAGAATTATATGTCTGCTGTATCTCTTTATCTGTTCTTCAGTAAACTGAAAAGACATTCTCTTACCTCAATTAATTTATTTAGAACTTTATATAATAAATTACCTTATCAATAAGTTCAATAAGTTACACTTTTATTTCTTCACCTTCTGGAAGTTCCTGTCCAGATGGAATTCCTTCCACAAGTTCTCTTATAAGATCTTTAACATGAACAAGTCTTTTGATTCTATATCCATTTGAACCACTGAAGAAGAGACCAGTTTCAACCCTTCCTAAATAAGCATCTCCTAATCTATCTGCTATACAAAAACCTACTTTTTTAGCTTCTTCACCGTGATTACATGGAACCACACAGTTTGACACACATTTTACTTCAGGTGCAGTTCCTCTTTCTATATCTTTTATAAGTTTTGTCACAATACCTCTTGCAGGATAGCCAACAGGTGATTTTAAGAGTGTTATATCATCTTTTTTAGCATTTATAATAACTTTTTTAAATTCATCTGAAGCATCACATTCATATGTTCCAACGAATCTTGTTCCCATCTGAACACCTGCTGCTCCTTGAGAAATATACCACTCTATATCTTTTTTATCCCAGATTCCACCTGCAACAATAACAGGGAAATCTCCCCATTTATCTCTTTCTTCTAAAACTGCAGGTAGTAGATTTTCCAGTTGATACTCAGGTTTAAAACAGTCTTCATACGGAATACCTTGATGTCCTCCTGATTTTGGGCCTTCTAAAACAACCGCGTCAGGAAGTCTGTTATATTTTCTTTTCCAGTGTTTGCAGATAACCCTTAAAGCCCTTGCTGATGATACGATAGGGACAAGTGCAACATCACTTCCTGCTGCATACTCAGGAAGCCTTAACGGAAGTCCTGCCCCTGAAATAATTAAATTTGCTCCTGCTTCTATCGAATCTCTAACAACTCTATCATAATCTGTGATTGCACATAGTATATTTACACCGATAACTGCGTCTTTACCTGCTATATCTCTTGTATCTCTAATGATCTGCTGTAAAGCTTCTTTATTATGAATTCCCATACTTCCTATCGGCTTTCCATCTTTGAGACGAACATAATTCGGATGTCTATAACCTGTTCCAACAGAAGAAACTACACCTATCGCACCGTGTTTAGCCACATTACCTGCTAAATTCTCCCAGGAAATACCTACACCCATACCGCCCTGAATAATTGGATAAGGTACTTCGTACTTTCCAATTCTTAAACTTGGTAAAGCCATACTATCTCTCCTCAATTTAATAAAATTTGCGTATTTAGTTTATTAATCTATATTATATCTTGTTTATTTTAATTCAATAGGTAAAATATTCTTTGCTTTCAATGTCTTAACTGTAGCCATGTATAAATCTTTTTCACCTGCTTCAAAAGCTGCAATGTCTATTTTAACACTATTATCTTTCGGCGAAATATGACCTTTACCAATAAAATTTGCAGAAAATATTCCTGGTCTTCGTTTATGTTCATAAATCACAATGCCATAAACACCTACATCATTTTTGTTAACTTTATACGAAATATGCAGTTCTATAATGTTTTTAATGGCAAAATTAGTAAGAAGATAATCTGCAACAGCTTCCTGAATTAAAGATTCCATATTTTTATCTTCTTTTTCTTCTGTGGAAAACTGCTTGAAGTTTGGTTCGCTGTTTTTTGGGTTATTATCGGAATTGTTGTTTGAACCACCAAATTTTATAATTTTTCCCATCTTAAGCCTCTCTATTGATTTTCCCTGCTAAAATTCTATTATCTAATATTATGGTATAATTTAGGAAAAATAACAAAATTCAGGATAAAAAAGAATGAACAAGCCTTTATCTGGCTATCAATGGATAATTATTGAAGAAGAGAATAAAGCTCCAGATTTTTTAATAAAAAAGTATGGAAAAGTTTTAGGACAGCTAATTTACAATAGAAAACATCTTTTTAACGAAGAATTCACAGAAGAAACACTTTATCCATCTCTAAAAAATTTATTAAATCCTTCATTATTCAATTCTCTGGAAACAGTTGCCTATAAGCTTGCAGAATCGATAAAAAAAAATAAAAAAATAACTGTTTATGGTGATTATGACGCTGACGGTATAACAAGTACTTCCCTTTTAATTAATTTTTTTAAAGATATAGGTCTTGATGTTAGATATTACATTCCCAGCCGTTTTCAGGAAGGATACGGACTAAATAAAAATGCAATAAAAACAATAGCAAAAAATTCTGATGTTATGATTGTTGTGGACAGTGGAACGAGTGCTTATGATGAATTATTGTATGCAAAGCAGTTAGGGTTAGAAGTTTTTGTTTTTGATCACCACGAACCGAAAAACCCTGAGTGGAAAGAAGAAAATGTTCATATACTAAATCCTAAACTTTATTATGATATCAATCCTTCATTTAAACATCTTGCTTCTGTTGGAATCTCATTTTATGTAATAATCCTTTTGAGAAGACTCCTAAATTTAGATATAAAACTGAAACCTTATTTAGATATTGTTGCTATAGGAACGGTTGCAGATGTTGTTCCTTTATCATCAATAAATAGGATTCTTGTAAAGAATGGTTTAGAAATAATAAATCAGAAAAAAAGAGTAGGAATCCGATCATTAATAGAGCAAACATCCTCTGCAAATAGAGATATAACATCTTTTGATTTAGGTTTTGTCCTTGCCCCCCGTATTAATGCGGCAGGGAGATTAGATGATGCAAAAAAAGCAGTGAAATTATTGGTTACAAATGATGAAAGATCTGCAAGAGTTTTATCAACAGAATTAGAATTCTTAAACAGAAAAAGACAAAAGCTGACTGAAAGGGTCTTTCAAGAAGCCCAATCTTATATAAAAGATCAGGATTCACAAACGGCAGTTGTTGTTGCTTCTAATAACTGGCATGCTGGGGTTATCGGAATTGTTGCAGGAAGATTAGTTGAAAAATACAGGGTTCCTGCAATTGTTCTGTCCATAGATAACGGAACTGCAGTTGCTTCAGCAAGAAGTGTAAGCCAGATAAATATTTATGAAGCATTAAAAAATTGTTCAGAATATTTTGAAAGATTTGGCGGGCATTCTGCAGCTGCAGGGTTCACTCTAAAAACAGAATTTATTGACGACTTCAGAGAAAAATTACAGAAAACCATTAGAGAATCAGCCGGTGAAAAACCCTGGGTTTCAAAAGAAATAGATATGGAAGTTCCTCTAAATTACTGGACTGTTGAAGAAGTTAACAAACTGAAAATGTTAGAACCTTATGGTGAAAAAAACCCATCACCAAAATTTATTGCTAAAAATTTACGTATAGAAGACTTTGTAACTATAGGAACACCTCCAAACCATCTTAAATTCTGGTTTAGAGATGAAGATAAAAAATCATTTTCAGGATTATGGTGGGGTGCTTCAGAGTATTCAAAATATCTTTCTGTGGGGAAAAAGGTTGACATTGTTTACACACCAAAGATAAATTTATGGAATGGAGTTGAGTCAGTTAACTTTATAATAAATGACATGAGATTTTCTATATAATGTTATAACAGCAATATGATTTTTATCATTCCAAGTAAGGTTAATAATCAGTAATAATTATTAATAATAATTCAAAAACACTTTTAGGAGGTAGTAAAAATGTCAGAAGAAAACATTGTATTAGTAGGTCAAGAAGTCCCTGATTTTGAAATGGAAACTTATGATCCTGAAACAGGAAAATTTGGAAAATTCTCATTGGCAGATGCTAAAAAAGAAGGAAAATGGACAATTTTATTCTTCTATCCCGCAGATTTCACATTTGTATGTCCTACAGAATTAGCAGATTTAGCTGAAAAGTATGAAGATCTTAAAAAATTAGGTGCAGAAGTTGTTTCTGTATCAACAGATACAAAATTCGTTCATCTTGCATGGCACAGAGATGAAAAACTTTTAGAAAATGTAAAATATCCTATGGGTGCAGATCCAACAGGAAAAGTTTCAAGAATGTTCGGTGTTTATGACTGTGAAACTGGATTAGCTTTAAGAGGAACTTTCATCATAAGCCCTGAAGGAAAATTAGTTTCTTCTGAAGTTAATTTCTACAATGTTGGTAGAAATGCAGATGAACTCTACAGAAAAATGGAAGCTAACGCATATCTCATTTCTCATCCAGACGAAGCTTGCCCAGCTAAATGGGAACCTGGAAAGAAAACTCTCAAACCTTCCGAAGAAATGGTTGGACACGTTTACGAAGCTCTCAACGAATAATATCAATTATAAAAGTGGGCTATGCAGCCCACTTTTTAATTTTCATCAATTAACCTTTTCAACATCTTTTCCATCCATATAAATCCAAAAGGAATAACAGATAGGATCACAAGTTTTATCATAAAATCTTTAGAAAAATTATTTTTCTTTGAGGTGTCATAAAGAATATACAGAAATGTAAGCCATAAAACGCCGTGTATTGAGCCCATTATCGTAACTGCCAACGGATGATGAAATATATACTTTAAAGGCATAGCAACGAAAAATAAAAGTAAGAGAGAAATTCCCTCTAAAATAGATATAATTATCAACCTTTTTATCGAAACTTTATCCATTTCCACCGTCCTTATTATTTATTTTTGTTGTATTGTAATATGCATATGTTTTAATAAAAATGATTCTTATCACGCAGATTAGATTTTATATAATATTCATCTAAAAATTTAGAAGGTGTAAAAATGAAAGTATTATGCATAGGCGATATTATTGGTAGAACAGGAAGGAATGCTGTCAGACATTTTCTACCTGAGGTTATAAAGAAGTATAATGTAGAGGTTGTTATTGCGAATGGTGAAAATGCGGCCTCAGGAGCAGGGATAACTAAAAAAGTTTATAACCAGCTTATTGATATGGGAATAGATGTGTTAACTTCTGGAAATCATATCTGGGATAAAAAAGAGGTTTTAGAATTTATAGATAAAGTCCCAAATCTTTTAAAACCTGCTAACTATCCGCCGTCTACACCTGGGAAAGGCTATATTACATTTGAAAAGAATGATAAAAAAATAACAGTAATAAATCTGATGGGAAGGGTTTTTATCGGTATTCCGTTGGATTGCCCTTTTAGAAAATTCGATGAGATCTATGAACAGGTAAAGGATGATTCTGACCACATCATCGTTGACTTTCACGGTGAAGCCACATCAGAAAAACAGGCATTTGGTTTTTATGTAGATGGACGTGCAGATATAGTGTTCGGAACGCATTCGCATGTTCAAACGTCTGATGAAAGATTTTTAGAAAAAGGGACTGCTTTTATCACAGATGTTGGTCTTTCTGGAACGCTGGATTCGGTAATTGGAGTAAGAAAAGATGAAGTTATCCAAAAATTTTTAACGGGAATGCCTGCAAGATATGAAGTTGCAAAGGGTGACCTAGCATTTCAAGCTTTATTCGTGGATATTGAAAATAAAAAAATTGAAAGAATAAAATTAATAGAAAAACATTAACCTCCGAAAATTAGTATATAAATAACTAATATCTCGGGGGAAATTTTGCCAGAACTAACAAAAGATGTTGTTATTAAAAGACAGCCTGTATTAACAGGAAAAGGTTCGGTATTCGGTTATGATATTTCATTTAGCACTTTAGATATAGATATACTTCTTCCACATGAACTAGTAGGATTTTTACAGACTCATGATTTACAAAATACTACAAGAGGTAAACCTACTTTTTTCAACTTAGACGAACATCTCTTAACTGAAGAAGTACTTGATGTTGTTGAGAATGAAAAAGGTATTTTAAACATAACCTCTAAAATGTCAGAAGGACAATTAATAAACACACTAAAACATTTAAAAAAATATCCATTGATAAAATTATCTATAAATTATTATCCGTATAATGATCTCCATTCAATCTCTTCATATTTAGACTATATGAAAATAGATATAAGCAATAAAACTGAACAGGAAATAATAGGAATAATAAAGCAGTTGGATAGAAGTAAACTACAATTGATCGCAACTTCTGTTGATAGGAAAGAGGATTTTGACAAAGCATTAAATTTAGGCTTTAGTTACTTTATAGGAACATTTTTTATAAAAGATGATATTTTCAAGCTTGGAAGTCCTGACAAAGCAGTCCTGATTGAACTATACAGAAAACTAAAAAATGATGCAAATATAAATGAGATAGAAGAAATTTTCAAAAAAAATCCAGACCTCAGTTATAAACTTCTTCAATATGTAAACTCACCATATTTTTATTTTCGTAGTAAGGTTACATCAATAAGACATGCTATTGCTTTATTAGGATTAAGGGAACTTACTAAAGTTGTTCTTATTACTCTTTACAGTGGAAATAGCGGTGGTGCTAATAATCCTATCTTTGAGATTGCAGCAATAAGAGGAAAATTTATGGAAGTTTTAGCAGAAAAAGCTTTTGGGTATTCAAAAAACGAAAAAGATGAAGCATTTTTAACTGGGATGTTATCTTTAGCAAATATAGTTCTTCAAATGTCCGTTGAAGAATTAGCTGAAAAATTTAAACTTGAAGATGAAATTGTAAAAGCTTTAAAAACCAGAGACGGAAAGTATGGGCCTCTTCTTAGAATAATAGAGATCCTGGAGAAAACAGATGAAACAGACACAAAAACATTAACAGATATAGCCAATAGGTATAATGTATCTTTGAAAGATATATTAGATGCAGAAATGGAAGCCTATGCCTGGGTAGAGGGTATCCTTTAGGAATTAAACTGGAAGCTTTCTATTGATTCTTTAAACTTTTCATTTAAAGAAGGAACACTCAACAGTTCATGTTTTAATATCTCAAAATACAAAATATCGTACCCAAGGGATTTTTTACCTTCCTTTTCAGCTAAAAATTTTGCATACTGTGTTAAAAAATCTTCTAAATTGGCTTCCATTATAACTTTTAAATTTTCTTCTGCATTATTTTCATAAATTGTGTTTATAAAGGATTTTATAAAATCAAAGCTAAAAGAGTATATTTCAACAGCTTTATCTAAATTTTTTTCTTCCACAAAAATTGATGCGTATGTATCTAAAAAAACAATAAAATTACTTGTTAAAAATTCTTTATTAAGAGAACTATCCATACTTCTGTAAATAAGCCATTGATAAACATTATCAAGATATTTTTTTGCTGTATCAACTTCTCCATCTTCATAATATAACATTCCAAAATGCCCATCCATCTCGTAAAATGCATCATCATCTTCATACTGTTCTTTTGCTGTTTTTAGAAACTGTTCTGCTTCGTCAAAGTTTTCCACAGATAGAAGTCTTTGAATAAGCTCATAATAGATAAATTTTAGTTCATCTTTGTCTTCGCTAAGGAATAAAGCTTCTTTTAGCATATCAACTGCCATTGTTTCATCAGGCTCCAGCCAAGAGAGTTTACGGAGTAAAACTGCTTTTAGATTATCATCAACGATGATTTCTTTTATATTTTTTAATCTCTGAATATAAAAATGATTTTTTTGATTTCTTATACCTGTAATATCAAGATTTAACTCATCAACATCTTCAAAAACCATACCTTCAGTTATTTGTTCAGTTTCAGGTAAAGTTTCAAATCTATTTAATAGAAAATGGATTATTATAAAATCAAGAAGTCTTATACCTATTTTATAAAATCCTTCACCTTCTAACTGGGATATCTTTTCAAACAGTTCTATATAAAAGTCTACATTTTCAGAGTATTCTGACTCGATCTGTTTTAAAAAAGCATTTTTAACCGATATTTTACTTTCAGAAAGTTTCTGATTTATATATTCATTAAATTCTTCTCTAAACGTATTGTCTTCTAAGTGGTTCAAAAATTGTGAAATAATTAAATTCATATATTTCCCCAGAGTTTTATTTTTTCCTTATTTCCTTTCTCTGGAAATACTAACAAAGGATAACATATTCATAAAAATTTACGAAAAACATATTAAAATGCAATATCAAATAAGTTTGCATATCATTATTCGAAAAAATATATTATTATAGGTAACAGTTTATTTTAAAATATGGGGGAAACTTATGAAACTTGGTAGCATTTTAGCAGGGATATTAACAATATCTTTTTTTTCTTTCGGAACACCACAAGAAAAACATAAATTTTTAGATAATGATTTTGAAGATCTGGCTAAAACAAAGTATGAAAAACAAAAAATAAAAGCAGTTATGTTGGACGACGGACTTCCATCAACAGATGTTAATAACGCCGTTGTTGAGTTTGCCATCGGTTTATTAGGAACAGAATACAGATTCGGCGGTCAATCTATAAGAGGTATTGATTGCTCTGCCTTTGTTCAGGAAGTTTTTTCAATGGTAGGAATCGAGCTTCCAAGAACTGCCCGTTATCAGGCTCAATTCGGAACATTTGTAAGTAGAGAGAACCTCAAACCTGGAGATCTTTTATTTTTCTCAACATATGCAAAATTTCCTTCCCACGTAGGAATTTATATAGGTGAAGGTAAGATGATACACGCTTCATCGGCAGGAGGAAAGGTTATTATTTCAAACATTGACAAAGATTACTACCTGAGACATTTTCTTTTTGCCAAAAGAATATTTTTTTATGATCCAGAACTGGCTTATAATAAAAAGGAAAAAAAAGTTAGAAAAGTTAAAGGAACGGAATAAATGGAAAAAACAAGAAGTACTACAATATGTGTAGTAAGAAAAGATGGGAAAACTGTTATAGCTGGTGATGGACAGGTTACATTAGGTCATACGGTAATGAAAGGTACCGCAAAAAAGATAAGAAAACTTCATAACGGAAAAATTGTTGTAGGATTCGCAGGAAGTGCTGCAGACGGTCTTGCATTAATGGAAAGGTTAGAGGAAAAGCTGAATAAATTTGGTGGGAACCTTTTAAAAGCTTCTGTCGAGCTTGCAAAAGATTGGAGAATGGACAGAAGCCTTAGAAGATTAGAAGCAATCCTGGTAGCAGCTGATAAAGAGAATATGCTTTTGCTCTCTGGAAATGGAGATGTAATAGAACCTGATGAACCGATTTTAGCTATTGGTTCAGGTGGAGAATATGCACGCTCAGCAGCGATAGCTTTATATAGAAACACTGATCTACCTGCAAGAAAGATAGTAGAAGAAGCTATGAAAATCGCAGGTGAAATCTGTATCTATACTAATCAAAATATTGTAATAGAAGAGCTTGAATAACAATCAAGACAAATCAGAATACAGATACGTAGAAGTTGCAGTTCCAGTAAGTCAGTTCCAAACATTTACATACAAGATAAAAAATGAATATATAGAATCACTGGGAAACAAGGAACTGATTGGAAGACGGGTTTTAGTTCCGTTCAGAACTTCCGGATTTTCTGGGATAATAACAGAAGTTTTAGATAAAAAACCGAATATCAAAAACATCAGAGAAGTTGAACAACTCCCAGATAAAGAACCTGTTTTTAGCCAACAAGAGATAAATATTTTAAAAAAAATATCAGACTACTATATCTCACCGATTGGTCTAACCATTTATTATTTTTTACCTGAAGGTTTAAGATGGAAAAAAGAAAACGGAAAATGGATCAACAAAGCCTCTCAGGATATGTATATAGTCCCGAATGTTGTCTCAACAACAGGCATACAAAAGCTATCACTTCGGGCACTGGAACTATTAGAGATCATTTTAGAAAAAGGGGAGATAACTAAAAGTGAGATAAAAGAACTCGGTTTTTCAGAATCTCCTATTAAAACACTCCTCAAGAAAAACCTGATAAAAATAGAATCTTACATATACAAAGAGCCAACACTAAAACAACCTGTAAAAATATACAAAGAAGAGATTCAGTTTGAAAAAGATTTTTATCTTTACCATTCAGAGAAAATAAAAAAAAGAATAGAAACATACCTGTCCATTATAGAAAGCAGTATTAAAAAAGGAAAAAGTGTATTGATAGTATTTCCTAACATAAAAGAGATAACAACATTTTATGAAAAGATAAAACCGATTTTCGGAGACAAAGCATTTATTTATCACGACAGTATATCAAATAAAGAAAATCTCAAAACATGGTTCCAGCTAAAAAAACTAAAAGGAACTATAACCGTCGGAACATACAAATCTCTTTTAATCCCGATAAAAAATCTTGAAGTAGTAATCATAGAAGAAGAACATTCAGAATCTTATAAATCGTTGAGGACACCACGATTTGATGCAAGACACGTGGCATACAATGTTTATCAGGAGAAAGATACAACTCTTATATTTTCTTCTTCTGTGCCATCTGTTGAATCCTATTTTGCACTAAAAAGAAAACTTATGAAACCTTTAAAAGAAAAAAGTAAGAACTCAAAAATAAAAACAATAATTTTCCCGTTCAAATCAGAAAAAAATCTTAAGACTTTACTAAAAGATAATCTAAAAGAAGATAAAACCATCCTAATACTGGCAAATAAAAAGGCTTATGCTTCTTTCCTTTTTTGTAAAGTATGTGAACAGGAAATAATGTGTGAGAAGTGTGATATTCCCCTTAAAATATACAAAAAAGACAACAATAAATTTTTAAAATGTGATATCTGCGAAAAAAAATACAACCTTTTAAAAACATGTCCCCACTGTGAATCAGAACTTGAAGAAATTGGTTTTGGAATAGAAAAAATTGAAGAATTTCTAAAAAATGAGTTTTCAGTTTCTTACTTAGAAGAAAACAAAAATACAAAAATAAAATTGGCAACAAACATAATAGATAAAGAGCTATCTATAGCAGAATTTGAAAAAATTATAAATATTTATCCAGATTTTTTACTCAATATTTATGACTTCAGAGGAAATGAAAAATTTTTTAGAAACATCTCCTATCCTCTGAACATAATAAAAGAGAAATATATTTTAATTACAAACAATACGGAAAACATTGCCGTCCAAAGCCTACTCAGTCAAAAATTCAACAATTTTTACGAAAAAGAGTTGGAAAACAGGAAAAAATTTAACTATCCGCCGTTTTCTAAACTTATTTTATTAACATTTCAGAAAAAAAACTTAGAATTAGATGATGTTGAACAGTTGTTTAAAAATTGGATTAACAAAAATAACATAAAAAATATAAATTACTCTGGTGCTTTTTATGCCTACTATTCAAATATTAGGGGAATAACCCGAATACAAATTTTACTGAAAGATTTTAAAAAAAAGAAAGCTTTAATAAATTTGTATGAAATGGCTTCAAGAAAAAGTATAAAATTAATAATAGATGTTGATCCAAAGAATTTATATTAAAAGGAGAACCTGATGGAAAGACTTTATTCACCGTGGCGTTCACAATATATAGAAGGATTTTCTGATGGGTCAAACGAAGGATGTTTTTTATGCAAAGCATATAAAGAAAAAGATGATGAAAAAAATCTTGTAGTTTATAGAGGAAAAAATGCTTTTGTGATAATGAATCTTTATCCTTATAATGCAGGACACCTGATGGTATGTCCAAATGAGCATATAGGTGATTTTACAGCCCTTGATAAAGAAACACTGTGTGAGATATCAGAACTGACACAAAAAATGGTAAAACTTTTAAAAATCAGCTTAAATCCAGACGGGTTTAATCTCGGCTATAACTTAGGTAGGGCAGCAGGGGCAGGTTTAGAAGATCATATACACAATCATATCGTTCCAAGATGGATCGGCGATACTAACTTTATGCCTGTGATAGGAGAAGTGCGTGTAATTTCTCAGGATTTGAAGGATATTTATAATAAGCTTAAAAAAAATCTGGAGAAAGTATTATGATTGGAAAAATAAAACTTATATTCTGGCTGGTAGTTCTATTGATTGTTGCATACTTTGTATCAATGAATACAGAAACAAGAGTCTCTGTAAATATTTTACCACCTGATTTTAGAATAGAAGATGTTCCTCTGGCACTTGTTATCATATTCAGTGCTATTTTAGGTGGTCTGGTTATTCTTATTTTTGCAGTTACAGATTGGCTTGCTTATAAAATAGATAAACTGAAAATAAAAAGACAGTTAAATCTTTTAAAATCAGATTATGAAGACTGCCAGAAAGAGAACAAAAAGTTAGAAGAAGAAAATAATAAGTTTAAAGCAGAACTTGAAACATTAAAAGAACAGCTTGCTAAATGTAACGAAGAAAAAGAAAAGTTCTCAAAAGAGATAGAAGAACTTAAAGAAGAAAATGGAATACTAAATCAAAAAGTAGATATATTAATTGACCAGTTAGATAGATTAGAAAAAGAGAAAAAAGGAGAACAGGAAAATGGGTCTGTATGACAGAGATTATATGAAACAAAAATCTTCAAGACCATCAGGAAAACAATCACCTGATAAAGTAATAATTATTGTAGCTATAATATCTTTTATTTTAGGGTTCATTGTTGGTAAAATAATATAATTAAGATTTTAAATCAGACGGAGGCGAAATTGGGAATCGGAAAGAAAGTTAGACTTGAGAGAATAATCAATAGAGATACAGGAAAAACGGTTATTGTTCCTATGGATCACGGTGTAAGTTCAGGCCCTATGAAAGGGATTATTGACATAAAAGAAACTGTTCAAAAAATTGCTGAAGGCGGAGCAAATGCAATAATTCTCCATAAAGGAATAGTTGAACAAGGTCATAGAGGAAAAGGCAAAGATGTAGGATTAATAGTTCATATGTCTGCATCAACAGATCTTTCTCTTAGAAAAAATGATAAAGTTCTTGTTTGCACGGTAGAAGAAGCTATAAAGCTTGGTGCAGACGGTGTTTCAATACACGTAAACATCGGTGCTGAAGACGAAAAACAGATGTTAAAAGATTTCGGAATGGTATCCAAAAGCTGCATTGAATGGGGAATGCCTTTAGTGGCAATGCTTTATTACAGAGGCCCAGAAGTGAAAAATCCTTTTGATCCTGATGCAATAGCACATATAGCAAGATTAGGTGCAGAATTAGGTGCTGATATAGTGAAAGTTCCATATACAGGAAATCCAGAAACATTTAGAAAAGTTGTCGAAGGTTGTCCTGTTCCTGTTGTTATTGCAGGAGGGCCTAAGGTAAATTCAGATAGAGAACTTCTACAGATGATCTATGATGCAGTCGTTGTTGCAGGTGGTGCAGGCCTTTCGGTTGGAAGAAACATATTCCAGCACGATGATGTTGCTAAAATAACAAAGGTTTTATCTAAAATTGTTCATGAAAGAATTTCAGTTGACGAAGCAATGAAATTATTAGAAGGGTAAATAATTTACCCTTCTTTTTACTCTCCATTCATTTTTTCTAAATAACCTGCCGAACTATCATTCATAAAATTGTTTTTATAAAGAAAACTAACTATAATTAAAATTGATATTTTATCAAAAAATCTACAGGATAAATTATGAAAATAAAAACAGAACCAGTCCAAATTATATTGGAAGATGGGAAAACTATTTATGGAACTTTGTATCTTCCAGAAAACCCTAACAAATTAATAGTATTACTTCCAGAAAATGGCTCTCAAAAATTTCACGAATTTAATAAACAGCTTATTGAAGAACTTATAAAGAAAAGATATATTGTTTTACAGATAAATCTGCTCACGTCTCAAGAACAACAGATTTACACAAAAAATCTGGATATAAAAACATTATCAAAAAGATTAAATCATGTTATAAACTGGCTATTAGATAAATACAATCAAAAAGATCTTGATATTATAGTTGTAGGAGAAGGATTAAACTCTGCAGCGATGATAAAGTCAGCAAATACAATAAAAGATAAAATCAAAACAGTTATTTCTGTAAGTGGAAGACCTGATTTTGCAGATGGGGAACTCAATAAATTAGAACTGCCTGTTTTATTAATTGTAGGTGGAAGAGATATCAATGCTTTAGAAACAAATTTAAAGGCTTTCAACGAGATAAAATCTGAAAAGGAACTTGAAATTATTCCAGGAATATCCCACGAATTTAAAGAAGAAGAAAGATACCAAGATATTATAAAACTCATACATGATTGGATAACAAAAGATAGAAAAAAAGAGGCTTAAAGCCTCTTTTCATAATTACCACTCAGTTGGTACTTTAGACATTAATTCTAAAGATCTTCCAAAAGGTCCCATATATTTCATTGCAGTAAGCATAGAACCTTTAAAGTTTAGTTTTTTTGTAGCCATTGCAGCTTTTGGTCCAATTTCTCCCTGTGCAAGTTTTTGCCAGTTTTCAGGAGTTGCCCACATTTCAAAATCGTATTTTCCATCGCCTGCGACACCAACTTCAACTACTTCACCTTTTTCAACTTTTGCATAAACTGGCGGTTGATCACTACCTTCTATGTAGTACTTAATAGTTGCAGAGAATTTTTTAAGCCCTTCTCTAAGTTCTGAGTCGTTGTTCCATACTTCTTTGTAAGCTTCCATCCACTCCGGTGTCAAGAATTTTGCCATCGTTCTAACCTCCTTATTTAATATGTTTTTTATATAAAATAAATATAACAGAGAAATATCAAAATTTCCAAACATTCGTAAGTATTCACTTATGCTATTATCGATTATTTCTAATATTCAAATATTTGATTTTCTGAAAAATTTGTATTACTTTATTAACTATAACTAAAAATCCTTAGTAGGAGGTAAACAATGAGAAAAGTATTATTTGCAGCACTTAGCGGTGTTATTTTAACAGCTTCTGCATCTTTTGCAGGAAATGGGCAGGCTGTTTTCCAAAAAAATGGTTGTACTGCATGTCACCAAGCAGCAGTTGACACAGTTGGCCCTTCTTTAAAGAAAATTGCAGCAGCATATGCAGGAAAAGAAGATGAATTAATCGCATTTTTAAAAGGTAAACACAAGGCTATAGTTGATCCAGCTAAATTTGCAATGATGAAATCTCAATTGATGAAAACTTCTAAATTATCTGATGCTGACTTAAAAGCATTGGCAGATTACATCTTAAGCCACAAATAAAAAAAAGGGGGCTTTTTAAAGCCCCTTTTTATTTATTAAATACAAAATTAACCTGACATATTCCAGATATAACTGCAGTTTCCATTCTTAAAATGTTTTTTCCTAAAGACACAGATTCAAATCCTTGTTCTTTTGCAATCTTAAGCTCCTCTTCTGTAATTCCGCCTTCTGCACCTATTATTACAGAAACTGAATTGGCTTTTTTATTTAAATAATTTTTTAAACTGTTTTCTTTTTCCCTTTCATAAAAAATAAATCCAATGTCCGAATCAAGCCTGATTTCATTAAATTTTATCGGCTCTAAAATTTTTAAAGGATACAGCCTTTCACACTGTTTTATAGAATTTAGAGCTATTTTTTCCCATTTTTTCATCTTCTTGATTATATCTTTTTCTTTAACTGCACTATTTTTGGATATTACAGGAACTAATTGATAAACTCCTAATTCGCTAATCGGCTCAATCAGGTCGTCTATCTTTGATAAATGGTTAGGCATACACTGAAAAAGTGTGATTTTTAAAAGGTTTTGTTTGACTGGTATTTTTTCTAATATTTTTGCTTTTAGCTGTTTTTTACCAATTTCTTCAACTTCTGCCAAATAAACATTTCCCCGTAAATCATTTATCTCAATTTTATAACTTTCTTTTATCCTTTTTACTTTTGCGTGGTGAAACTCATCATTTTCTAAAAGTGCGTAATCATTTTCAACTTTTCCTATAAATCTTGGATATGCCATTTCTTAACCTTTTGGGATTAATCTTTTTATAAAAAATAAGAGACTAAAAATCAGTGAATAAAGGAATACAATAGTCGCCCCTGATGGTAGGTTATACTCATAAGAAATATATATTCCACCTAAAACCATAAGAATACTGAATGTTATGGCAGTAATCAAAATCTTTTTGTAATGCCAGAAAATCTGATTTGCAAATGCCACAGGAAGTATCATCATTGCAGACGCAAGTATCACTCCCACAAGTTTTACAGCAAGAACCGTAGCAATAGATATAATAGTAATGATGGAGTAATAATAAAAACCTGTATGAATTCCACTTACGAAGGCGACTTCTTCGTTATAACAGCAATACATTATTTTTTGGAAATTTATCCATATAAATCCAATTGAAAGAATACTAAAAATCAAAAGAATATAAATATCTTCTCTTGTCATGGTGAGAATATTACCGAATAAAAATGTAAAAAGATCAGAGTTGTAGTTTGGCGTCAATGTTATAAAAATCACACCGAGAGCCATTGACATTGAGAAAAGAATACCGATAGAAATATCCTCGTGTATATCTCCTTTTTTACTGATATATCCTATCAAAAGCCCAACTGCAACAGCAAAAATCCCACCTACCAAAGATGGGGACAATCCTAAGAAAAATCCTATTGCAAGTCCACCAAATGTGGCGTGGGATATTCCAACGGTTATAAATGACCAGTTTTTTAAATTTATAAAAAGCGATAAAACAGAAAGCAAAACGGCAAGTATCATCCCACCTATAATTGCATTTTGCATAAATGGTATAGTTAAAAGCTCCATAATTCCCCTTTAATGTAAATCTTGAATGTGAAAATGTTCACAGGTTACGCACTCTGGCGAATGAACAAGTAATTTTACTTCGGAACCGTATAAATTTTCTAAAATATGTTTCTGGAAAAATCCTTTCGTATCTCCATAGTAATGTAGTTTTCTGTTCAACCCTGCCACTTTGTCAACAAACGTTCCTACTACTCCAATATCATGGGATACCATTATAATGGTTAAACCTTTTTCTTTCCTGAGCCTTTGAAGAAAATCGTAGAAACTTTCCTGTGCAACAACATCTATTCCAGTTGACGGCTCATCTAAAAATATAATCTTTGGGTCAGCAACGAGAACCCTTGCAATGGAAACCCTTTGTTGCTGTCCACCTGAAAGTTTACTGTAAGGGGCGTGTTCAAAGCCTTTCATTCCCACATATTCTATATATTGCAATGCTATTTCTATTTTTTCTTTTTTAGATAGTTTTTTATTTATCAGACCGAGCAACACTACATCTAAAACAGAGTAAGGAAAGTTTTTAGGAATACTCGATTTTTGAGGTAGATATCCAACTTTCCCTGTTTTAATCGCTTCCCTTGGAGGTTTTCCTAAAAGTTTTATATAACCTTTTGTAGGTTTTATGAATCCTAAACAGGTTTTTATGAGCGTTGTTTTTCCACCGCCATTCGGCCCCACAACTGCAACGATCTCACCTTCTTCTACTTCTAAATTAACATCTTCCAATATAATATTGTTTTCTATTTTTACAGTTAGATCTTTTACTTCAAGTATTTTCATTTAAGTTCCTTATTTAATTTATCCTTTACAATTTTTTCCATTTCTTTAATCAGTTTCTCTGTTTGATTTATATACCATTCCACTTTATCTTTTTCTATTTCAAAAATTATGGAATAATCAGCCTCTTCTCTTATTTGGTATAACCTATTATAGATATTTCCATAATCTTTTTCTAAAAGGTTACCTTTTATGAATTTTTTATTAAAAAATGAACGAACAGCAGAATGTTTTCTATAAGAAATTCCTTCTATTTGAAGATATGCATTTACCATATAAAAAACAGAATAATACAATCGGTTCATAGTAGTTTCATAAAAATTTTGCTCAAAGCTAAGTTTAGCAGAATCTAACGCTTTGTACGATTTTTCAATCCAATATTTTGCTAATATTTTGTTATCTTCGTTCATAGATAAATTCCATCTTCTTTGATGTTTGAATAGAAAGGCAATACCATAAGGTCTATAGTTTCGGGATTGAATTTATTATTATCAATTAATACTACAGATAAAGATGTGTCGTATTTTAGATTAATCTCGTTTGAGATATCCCATATAATCTCTTTTTTATTAAAACTCAATTCTGGCATGATTACTAAAACGTCCACATCACTT
>JALVEZ010000118.1 GCA_027030405.1 Hydrogenothermaceae bacterium
AATCCTGGTTCTATATGAAAAACTTTTTTCTGAAAAAGTTTGTATAACATTTTACACAGTAGATAATGATCTTTTTTTCATTCCGTAGATATACACAAGAACACCAGCCAAAACCATTCCTAAAGAGATGACCTGATTCCACGTTATCCCAATAACTGGTAAAGGTGGCGTAACACCCCTTAAAAACTCAAGTAAAAATCTTTCAAAACCGTATAAAACTAGATAAAGTGATAAAATCTGTCCATCAAAACTTTTCTTTTTATACACAAAAAACAGGAATATAAATATAAGAAAATTTCCAATGGCTTCTAAAGGCTGTGTAGGATATAAATGCATACCTGGAGGTGCCGCCGAACCTTGTGGAAATGTTATACTAAAATGCTCCCACAAAGAGTGTTCAGGAACAGGTTTACCGTAACAACATCCTGCTGCTGTACAACCGAGCCTACCAATCCCGTGTCCTATAACAATAGAAATACCTGCAACATCCCCGATTTTTAAAATATTTAGCTGATATTTTTTTATCAAAAAAATAAGGATTAATGCTCCACCTATAAATGCTCCAAACCAGTCAATACCACCTTTCCATATGGCTATGTAGTCTATGGCTTTTTTAAACTGATCTGGATGTTCGATAATGTAAGCAATTCTTGCCCCAATTAATCCACCGATTATGGTAAAAAAGAAAAGATTTTCTACCTGCCTTTCTTCTAAACCCTCTTTTTTACCAAAATAAAGGGCAACATAAAAAGTGACTATCATCCCGATAGCCACTAAAACTCCATACGTGCTGATAACAATATCACCTATTCTGAAAAGTTCAGGACACATAAAATCTCCTAATTATGATTTAGAACGAAGAAGTTCTTTTTGAGCTTTCATATATTTATCTAAAACCATCTTTCTTTTTAAAGGTGAAAGGTAGTTGATAAAAGGTATTCCGTTTAAATGGTCAATTTCATGTTGTAAGACAATTGCTAAGAAGTCATCTGCATCAATTTCGACATCTTCACCTTTTTCATTTTTTGCAACAACTTTCACTTTTTCTGCTCGTGGTATTGTTATCTGAACGCCAGGGAAGCTTAAGCAACCTTCTGTTGATTCGACTTCTCCTTCTTTGTGAACAATTTTAGGATTGATTATTACCATCTTTACAGGATTTTCCTCTTCTTCCCTTAAAGATGTATCTAAGACAAGAATTTGATAAGGGATACCTATCTGATTTGCTGCCAAACCGACCCCTTCTTCTTTATACATAGCTTCCCACATCTGGTCTATGTAATCTTCAAGTTTTTTTTCATTGAAAAAATCAACTTCTTTCATTTTTTGTTTTAAGATCTTATCAGGCCACGTTCTTATTCTATAACTCATTTTAAAACCTCTAACTGTATTTAAACCATTACAATCATATTTTCTTTTAAAACCTTTATATTTTCTTTTATACTTCCTTTACCAAAAACTGCACTTCCTGCAACAAAAATATTTATCCCATATTCTGAAACTTCTCTAATATTATTCTGATTTATTCCACCGTCAATCTCAATTAAAAGATCCGTTCTTCCTGTTTCTTCCATTAATCTTTTTAGTTTTGGAATTTTCCCTAATACTTCAGGAATAAACTTCTGTCCACCGAATCCTGGATTGACTGACATGATTAAAACATAATCTATATAATGGATAATTTCTTCTATTGTGTTTACAGGTGTTGCTGGATTTAAAACTACCCCTGCTTTTACATCTCTTTTTTTAATTCTTTCTACAAGTCTGTGGGAATGGATTGTTGCGTCCATATGAAAAGAGATCATATTAGCCCCTGCATCTATAAATTCATCAACATATTTTTCTGGCTCAACAATCATAAGATGGGCATCAAAAGGAAGGTCTGACACCTTTCTCAAAGATTTTATAACAGGCATTCCAAATGTTATATTTGGAACATATCTGCCGTCCATAACATCTAAATGAATAATGTCAGCACCAGCTTCTTCTGCTTCTTTTATCTGTTCACCAATCCTCGAAAAATCTCCTGATAAAATTGAAGGTGCTAAAAGTTTAATCTGGGAATCCATATATTCCTCCAAAAATCGTTTTGAAGATATTTTATACAATTAAGTGGTTAATTTTTATAAAATTAATCACCTTTATTTAATTCGTTTTACAGAAAGCATTTTTATCGGATCTATTGGGACATCGTCGTATCCTTTTATAGTTCTGGTTGGAACCCTTGCTATTTTTTCAACAACATCCATACCTTCAATAACTCTTCCAAATACTGCATATCCATATTTATCAGGTGTATCTGTTTCATGATCTAACTGATAGTTATCTGACATATTTATAAAAAATTGTGATGTGGCACTATTTATATCGGTTGTCCGTGCCATAGCTATTGTTCCTCTGATATTTCTTAATCCATTCTTCGCTTCATTTTTTATTGGAGGATAAGTAGGGACTTTATAGTTAAGATTCTCATCAAATCCTCCACCTTGAATAACAAAGTTCGGGATAACCCTGTGAAAAATAAGTCCATCATAAAATCCATCTTCAACATACTTTAAAAAATTTTCCACCGTGATAGGTGCCTTATCAGGATAAAGCTCTATTTTTATATCACCTAATAACGTTTCTATTACGACAATGGGATTCTCTTTTTCCATAGTTTACCTCTCAGATTGTATTTTGTTGTGTAAGTTCAAGAGATCCATAAGCTCCGCTGAACTCACCTAATTCTGCAACTTTAAGTTCTAAATCTCTAAAAGGTAAATTAAATGCAAGATGTTTTAGATAACTGAGAGACATATCTTTTATAAGTGGATAATTTTCAATAATTCCACCTGAAAGTATTATTACATCAGGATTGAAAATGTGTGTAATATTCATCAATCCAACTGCAAGATACTCTGAAAACTCTTCTAAAGACTCCATTGCATCTTCTTTTCCTTCGTTCGCTTCCAATATAATCTCGCCAGAATCTTTATATTTATCTGTTTTTAAAAAATAAATTCTTTCAAGACCATAAGACGAAACATAAGCCTCTAAACATCCGTGTCTTCCACAATGGCATTGTCTTCCATCTTTTACAATTGTGATATGACCGATTTCCATAGCAGAACCTGATACACCAGACAATAACTGTCCGTTCAGAACTGCACCACCACCTAATCCTGTTCCTAAGGTTAAACATATAGAGATATTTTTTCCTCTTCCTGCTCCGTATCTCCATTCGCCTAACGCTGCCAGGTTTGCATCGTTTTCTATAAATACAGGGATATTTATAAGATTTTCTAATTTTGATTTAAGGGGAAAGTTGTTAAGAATTTTTAAATTTGGTGATTCTGTTATAACTCCTTCCTTTTTATCAACAAGGCCTGCAACTGCTATTCCCACTTTTTCTGGATTGAATTTTTTGATTATTTCTAAAACTTTTTCTAAAAATCCGTTTAAATCATTTCTTTGTATTACATCTCTTACATACTCTTTCCCTTTCTTTTCACCTTCTTCATCTTTGTAAACGTACTTTATGAAAGTTCCGCCTATATCTATCCCTAAATTTCCCAATTTAGTTTTCCTTTAAAAATTTTATAACCTGTTTCATCATATCAGGCATTGCCGATGGATCTGTGGCTGTTATCAGATTTCCATCAACCTCTACTGCATTTCCTGTATAAATTGCCCCTGCATTTTGGATATCATCTTTTATAGAATAAAATCCTGTAACTTTTTTTCCGTCAATAATTTTTGCAGTTATTAAAACCCACGGTGCATGACATATTGCTGCAACTAATTTTCCTTGATTATAAAGTGTCTGGATGAATAAAATAACATCATTATCTCTTCTTAATTTATCAGGAGCATATCCACCAGGAATAAAAACACCGTCATATTCGCCAACATAATCAATATCCAACTTTTTATTTGCCACAATAGGCATACCTTTTTTTCCTTGATACGTCCTGATCTGAGGAGCTAATATTTCAACTTCAAATCCTTCTTCTTTAAGTCTGTAATAAGGATAAATAAACTCAACTTCTTCTACCAAATCTTCAAGTAAAACTGCTATTTTTTTCATAACTTCCCTCCTTATTCAATATGGGCAACTGTTACTCCCATACCTCCTTCGTGATAAGGTGCGTCTTCATATCTTATATTATAAGGGGTTTTATCCAGATATTCCCTCACACTTTTTCTTAAAACTCCAGAACCGTATCCGTGTATTATTCTTACTGTTCTTAATCCTTCCAAAACGGCTTTATCTAAATAGTCTGAGAGTTCTTTAATTGCCTGCTCTTTTGTCATACCTATTAATTTAATTTCTGGTTTTATCCTGTTTCTATCTCTTTTTATATTAAACTTTGTTTTTTTCTTTTCAGGAACTTTTATATGTTCTTTAACCTTTTCTACTTGATTAATATTTGCCCATATTTTTATTCCATTAAAGTCGATATTAACTTTATTCTCTCTAACAGAAATAATTTCACCTACCGTATTTTTACCTTTCAGTCTAACTTTGTCACCGATGTTCAGATCTTGCAGAACTTCCTCTTCTTGCTCTGAATGGATAATCTCGTATATATCACCTTTTTTGTCTTTAACAAATCTCTCAAGTTCTTTTCCAGAAGGATTTGTTTTTATCTCTTCTATTATTCTGTATCCTTCTTCTTTTATCTCTTTCAGATATTCTTCTGCCTTTTTAAGTTCCGACTGCCATTTTTCTTTTTTCTTTTTCTCTAACTCTTTTACAAGTTTTTCATATTTTTCTTTATCTTTCTGAAGTTGTCTTTTTAACTCTATAACCTGGCTGTGTTCTTTTTCATAAGCTGTTTTATACTCTTCAAGGGATTTTATGGCTTCTTCTATTTTCATTGAGTATTCGTCTAAATATTTTGTTGAATTTTCAAGTATGTCTTTTGGAAATCCTAATTTTTCTGCTATGTAAAATGCCATACTTTCGCCGATCGATTTGTAATGAACCGTATATGTAGGTGATAAACTTTCCTTATCAAATCCTACAGAAGCTATTTCGAAATAATCATCAGAAAGGGCGAAAATCTTTATCTGCTTATAATGTGTAGTTGCTATTGTAAAACTCTTCTTTTCTTTAAGTTTTTTAAGTATTCCGATTCCTATTGCAGAACCTTCATCTGGATCTGTTCCAGGAATAAGCTCATCAAGGAGTACAAGGCTGTTTTCATCTGCATAAGAAAGAATTTCATTTATGTTCTTGATGTGAGATGAGTATGTGGATAAATCCTGCTCAATGCTCTGCATATCTCCGATGTCTGCATAAACTCCATCAAAAATCCTTATTATGCTTCCTTCTGAAACTGGCACAGGAATGCCTGTTTGATAAATCATTGAGAGCAATCCAGCTGTTTTTAATGCCACCGTTTTTCCACCGGTGTTCGGACCAGTTATAATCAGTCCCCTTTTGTCATCTTTTAAGATGATGTCAATTGGATTAAACGGCTTATTTGACATTAAAAAAATAGGATGTTTTGCTTCTTCAAGTTTTAGATCTTTATCCAGCTCTGGGAAAATCGCTTTAAAATCTGAAGCATATTTATAAACCGTATAAAGATAATCAAATTTTATTACAGAGCTAAAACCTGCTCTGATTAATGGATATTTTTCTCTTAATATTGATGTTAAGAACTTAAGAATTCTTCTTATTTCTAAATGTTCCTGTATTTTCAAATCTGAAAGTTTATTATTCAGTTCAACCACATTTTCAGGTTCAAGATAAATTGTCTGTCCTGAAGAAGATCTGTCGTGTATGATTCCTTTAATTTTTGAAGAAAATGTTTGTTTGACAGGTATCACAAATCTATCTTTTCTTATGGTTACTATTCTATCCTGTATGATATCTGATAATGAGGAACGGTTTATAATGTTTTCTAAAATTGAAATTATCGTTCTTTCTAACTCTTTTATATTCTTTCTTATTCTTGCCAGATCTCTACTTGCAGAATCCTTTATCATAAATGAGTTGTCAATACTGTCGTTGATTATCCTTTCTGTATCTCTTGATGAAAAAAGATTTTTATAAAGTTCTTTTAAAGCAGTTTTTTCTTTTATATATGGTGATAGAAAATTTTTTATTGTTCTCGTGATACCTAATACACTTCCTATATCTTTAATCTCTCTGGCCGATAGAATACTATCTTCAATAGCTAAAAGTTCAAGACTTTCTGATATGTCTGGATATTCGGTCAACGGAAAGTATCCTTCTTTTTCTGCAATCTGTATAAACTCTTTTGCCAGTGTTGTTTTTTTATTTATTATTTCTGGATTAGTTTCTATATTTAAATTTTTTATCAGCTCTTTTGTTTTTTCGTTTGGTGTGTATTCTGATAAAAGTTCTAAAAATTTATTATACTCAAGAAGTTCTTTATCTTTTTCTCTAAATCCTTTTTTTTCCATAGTTTTCAATTAATTGGCAAACCTCCACTTTTTATTTTCTAATATATTATCCTATAAATCGTTTTTGGCAATCTTAAAACAGAAATTTTAACTCTGTGAAACTTCCATGCCATTTATAGTTCTGAGTTCCCCTTTTACTTCCTACTTTTACATCTGATTCCATTTTCCAGTATTTATATCCTATTCCAACGTATAATCTATCGTAAAATCTAAATCCAATAGATGTTTTCAGGTCGATAATAAACTTATCAACAAATTTTGTATTTTTTCCTGCCTCTTTTCCCTCTAATTCTGCTTCTATACTTAAAATGTGAAAAATTGTTGGAGATTTCCATTCTAACCCGTAATAAAAGGTTGGAAATGTTGTTTTTTTAAGAACATGCTGTGAAAAACTAACAGTCCAGAATCTTATTTTTGCCTTTGTGTCCGTTTCTACGTGTTTTATGTTAATTCCTATTTTAGGTGTTAATACACTTCCTTTAAAAAACAAAATTGGAAATTCATAAAAGAATGACAAATCAGATTCATTAACATCCGTGTATGTTTTTACGCTAACTTCACCTATACTTTCATCTCCTATATTGTAAAACTTATCAACGATATCTATCGGACTAAAATTATTAAATGGACTTGGAACTATTTTGTCTTCGATTTTTTCAGTAAGGTATTCGATAGAGATTTTACTACTTCCTCTCGCTATTGTTTTGTGAGGTCTTCCTTGATATTTAAGATGAGGAATCCATTTGTTTTCAGTCCATATCTCTATATAAGTTTCTTTTATATCTGGTTTACCTTTTGTTCTTAAAGTTATATTTTTTGTTTTTAAGTCAAAAGTCCCTGTGACATCAGGAGATGTATAAGACTGCCCAATTTCAATATTTAAAGAAAAAGCTTTTAATGTTATAAATAAAATAAGAACAAAGATCTTTAAATACATTTGAACAGTCCTATATTGAGTTATTCATAATATTATAATATATGAATAAAATAAATTAATGAGGTTAAGAAAATGAAAAAAGTATTGCTAATGTTAACTCTTTTGATTTTCTCTGCAGGATCTTTTGCCCTATCACTTCAGGGCTCAACTAAAGGATTTCCTAAAAAAGCCCCAGAAATAAAAAATCTGGTTACTGATGAAGGAAAACCATTTTCTTTAAACGATCTAAGAGGTAAAGTTCTTATAGTTACTTATGGATATACACAGTGTCCCCACGTATGTCCTACGATAACAGCTTTTTTAAAACAGATTGAAACAGAACTTTATGAAAAAGGATACAAAGACAAATTCAAAATCATTTTTATATCAGTTGATCCTAAAGATGACACAGTGGAAAGATTACATAAATACAAAACGGAAAAAGGTTTTAATGACTTTATATTTGTAACAGGGAAAGAAAAAGACCTAAAAAAAGTATGGAAAGATTATAACGTGTATGTTAAGGATAAAGGTATTATGGAAATGAAACACAACGGTCACGTTATGAAACACAGAATGATTGACCATACTGCCAAAGTTACAATAATCGATAAAAAAGGATATATAAGAGAAGAATTCTTAGGAATGTATTTACCTACAGATAAAATAGTCCACGACGTTATTGTATTAATTAATGAAAAGTAAAAGGGCGTAAGCCCTTTTACTTATTCCAATGTTAACACCCATTTCTTTAGAAGATGACCATCTTCCCATAAATCAATCTTAGGTTTTTTCACAGATGAAGCTGTTATCAAAATCTTCTCATCTTTAAATGCAACAGATATCGGCGGTGCATTTAAATTTTTAATTACGTATAAATCTTTTTTCGTTTTAACATCTCTTATAAAAACTTTGTTGGTGGATGTTCCAGCTGCAATTTTAAGATTTTTAGGTGAAATGTTAGCAGATATCACTTTTTCATTATAACTAAATGTATCTTTTGTTGATAGGTCTGATACAGAAACCAGTTTTACAGTTTTATCATCTGATGAAGTAATTAACATCGTTTTATCAGAAGAAACCTCTAAAGAGTTTATTTTTCCATTATGAACTTTTTCTTTTGATACAATCTGTTTTCCTACAATTTTATAAACAGTTCCTTTATTGTCAGATACGAAAATATTTCCGTTTGAACTTTTCATATCTGTTATATTTAAAGGTAATTTTAATTTATCAACAACTTTCTTCGAAGATACATCAAAAATCAAAATCGTTCCGTCTTTTTTAGCTAAATAAACCGTTTTATTATCTTTTCCAAAAGCACCTTCATATATATCTTCATATAGAATAGTAGAAACTAATGGATTAACATTATTGTTTTGCCATACCAATATTTTTGTTGCAGGAAGATTTTTCTTTTCCAGCTTGTATGCGAGTGCTTTAATAGGTTTTATTCCAACTACAAATTTGTCGTCATCAGATAATGCAAATCTTGAAAATTTATCAAAGTTTCTAACATCTTCAGGATCATAAAGAACTGTATGTGGTTTTAAGTCTGTGAAATCCCAGAAATATATTCCACCTTTACCCATTGTAAGAAGATATTTGTGATCATTTGTGAAAGCAATAGGGCCGTATGCTTGAATAGGTGGAAGTTGAACATCCTGAAGAGATAGATGAACAGTTTTTTCTTCACCTTTTTTAACTTTTATAACAAATTTATCTTTGAACACGCCCTTTTCAACAACTATCTCATGGGTTCCTTCATCCAACTCTAACACTTTAGGAAACGTTCCAATCTTTTTTCCATCCACATAAAGGATTGCATCCGAAGGTTCTGCTTTAAAATGAATTACAGCTTTTTCAAGGTTTACAAAAAGTTTAGTTGTTTTTTGATACTCAATATTTACTTTTCTCGAAGCACCAACACCCTGATATTTGAACACAATAATATGCTCACCCACATCTAAAAGAGTATCTAAAGGTGTTTTACCTATAGGATATTTTCCATCTAAAACATCAGCACCTTCAGGTTTTGTATCTGCAACAAGTCTTCCTTTTGGTTTAGGATGAAAAGATAAAACAGTAGTTTTATCAAAGTAGATCTGAACAGCCTTTTTTTCATCAACATCATAAGGTGATGTTGCCACCATTATGTCATATCTATCTTCTTTCAAAGTTAGTTCTAATGGTGTTTTACCAACATGCTTTCCATTAATATAAACATCTGCGTTAGGAGGATCTTTTATTACTAATTTTCCTTTTCCTTCGCAAGATGTAAGGACAAAACTTGAAACAATCAAGACTAAAAAAACAAAAAACAGTTTCCTCATACGTTCCACCTCGTTAGTATTTACTTACCTAATAATATATTATATACTATCGATAACAATTATAATAGTAAAATATTTATAATGAATAAAATATTTTTATTTTATTCGGTTATTGATTATATTTTTTTATGCATAAATTATTCTTTAATTAAAGATATATTTGGAGGTTTTACAATGGAACAAAGTGTAAATATTGATAATTGTGAGGTAAAGAAAAAATACTCCTTTTGGGATATGCATAAATTCACAATTTTAAGAAACGTTGTGTATGGGTTAATCACTTTATTCCTCGTTATTATCCCAACATTTAAAATCGTAAAAATAGATATAGCCCATGATGAATCGTGGATATTCGGTAAAAGCGTTCCCCTTGAAGATGGGTTAGGGCCTTTAATAATTGCAGGTGGATTTTTTGCAATACTGATAATAATTTTGAACCTTATAAACGGTAGGGTTTTTTGCGGATGGATATGTCCTGGTGGTTGGGTTGCAGAAATACAAGAAAAACTAAAGAGAAAACTGTTTGGGCCTCGTTCATCAAAAGCTCAAAGATTAGAATACTTCGTAATTACTGGTGTAGTAACTTTACTATTTGCTTTACTGTTTTTTAACTGGGTGACAGATCTAAGAGTTTTCTTTTATAAAACAAATCCATCTTTTATTCCTATGTGGCTTGCATTTATCGGTGCTTTTGGCGTTTTTTACTTTGAACTTTTTATAGGAAAAAGATGGTGCCGTGTTTTTTGCCCAACTGGAATTTACCAAAAGATCACACCTTATCATCACCTTTACAAACCAACAATGGCGTCATGGGCAAATCTTGATGACTGTGGACACTGTAGAGAATGTATAAAAAACTGTCCTATGGCTCTTGATCCAAGAAGAATGGCTTATATAAACGACTTCTACAAAGGACTCCAAGCTTGTATTGCCTGTGGATTATGTATTGACACATGTAAACAGGTGAGAGTTCCTGAATGTAAAGAACCTTTAATGGTTTGGGTAAAAGATTTACCTCCAAGAAATCAGGACTTTATCGAAGGAAAAACACATCATCATCCTACACATTAAATAATATCGGTCGGAAATTCCGACCGATTATTTGAAATAAATCTGAAAATAGATATAATATTTATCCTTGTTATGATATAATTTTCTCAAATGGCGGAGTAGCCAAGTGGTAAGGCAGGGGACTGCAAATCCCTTATACGCCGGTTCGATTCCGGCCTCCGCCTCTCATTTTATCTAAAAATATTTAAATTAATCACTGCTCCTGTAACCGAGTCATTTACAAAACCTTGCATCTGGTTGTCATTCAAAATATTAAGTTCTCCATTACCAAATGTCCCTAGTATAGTTTGATAACTGAAATAAATTTTATGATCTTGCATAGTTCCTTGTGCTGTAGCCGTAACCATATTTGTAGCTGAATTATATTCTTGAAAAACTACATTATTTCCTGTCTGTTTAAAAATATAAATATTTCCTTTTCCATCATTCCAATTCCCTGATACATTGACTTGCTTTTCATATCTGGTCTCTGGAATTTTTGGTTCTTTTTGATATGATGAATTTGTTTCAGGTGTAAACTTAGACTCTGTTA
>JALVEZ010000119.1 GCA_027030405.1 Hydrogenothermaceae bacterium
GGAGTTTGGATAGGGAAGTAGTTGAATACTATTTCAATTCCTTATAGGCACGCTAAAAACTTTAATGAAATTTTCTGTTCCTGGTCTGCAAAAACCATTTCAATTCCTTATAGGCACGCTAAAAACTCTTTTTTTCTTTTCCTCTGCTCTTTTTTTCACTTCTTATTTCAATTCCTTATAGGCACGCTAAAAACTCCTTTCGTTTCTGTTGAAAATCTTATTTCTGGTAAATTTCAATTCCTTATAGGCACGCTAAAAACTGAAAAGTCATCACCTATTGCCATTTTCCTCTCCTTTTATTTCAATTCCTTATAGGCACGCTAAAAACGTTCCCTCTGACCCGTGCAGGACAGCTGCAGAAAAAAATTTCAATTCCTTATAGGCACGCTAAAAACCTTTATTCGTATATGTTATAAAATTAGAGCATAGAAATTTCAATTCCTTATAGGCACGCTAAAAACAAAGCTGGTATCTCTGCTTATTATGATGGTTTCGAATTATTTCAATTCCTTATAGGCACGCTAAAAACTCATAAATGTCTATGTTGTTCTCATTTAAGAATTGGATTTCAATTCCTTATAGGCACGCTAAAAACCATCTATGCCACCATTCTAAAATCCCTATATTTATAATTTCAATTCCTTATAGGCACGCTAAAAACATTCTTATACTGCTTACATCGGTAAGAAGGACATACAATTTCAATTCCTTATAGGCACGCTAAAAACCCTTTAAAAAAGTTCCGTATTCGGTTGCCAAGTAAACTTTGAAATTACTTACCGAACTTAAATATACGTAAAATTTTACTTGTTGTCAAATTAAGTTAATTTTCAGTCGACCTCCAATCCTGCAAAAATCCCTGGGGATCGACAAATCATTGATACACTAGGCTAAAACTCAAATTTTGGCCAAATTTTCTATGAGATTTTGTCTCAATTAAGGCTCAAAAATCTGCGATCGACAGACTCAGATCTTGAAAGAGTTTCAATTCCTCGTAAGTACGTTTTACAGAAACAATTAATAAAGGAGGTGGTAAAATTGGAACATGAAATTTTCACATTAATCTTTCTTGTTCTTATACTTAAGTTACTCAGGGGGTAATCCCCCCTCCTAAATTTCAAAATACAAATTTCCTTTGGTCTTAAAACCTGTTTCAAGGTCGTAATATTCATCAAGAAACGAATGTGGAACGTAGTAGAAATTGTTTTCTATTTTTGGAGTATTTTCTTTTACAGGAACAGAGACTATATACTGATAAAAGTCTGCCTTAATACTATCAAATGCTTTTTTTCTTTCAAAAATATCGTTAATTTGCCAAATTTTCGAAAATTTCTGCCATATCTCTTTTGCATAATCATCAAGTTCTATAAAAACATCTTCTTTATAAACATCTTCTTCAATCAGTACAAAATCATTAATAGAGTTAATTTTTCCTTTTTCCCATTCGCCATCAAATTTTAGATTGTAGAGCATTTCAAGTAAATCTTGGGAAATCTTGTTTGACTTTACCTGCTGTAGTTTCTCATAGTAGGAGTTAACCAAATCATAAACATCTTTTTCTTCATACTTTTCTTTTTCTAAAATTTCCTGAGTAAGATGAGTTAAAACAGTATCGTAAATATAAGAATGGTAGAATCTACCATTTTCATCTTTTAGATTTAAAACGAAAAACTGTCCTTTTTCTTTTTTCCCTTCCCGATTACATCTACCTGCTGACTGGTTTAAACTGTCAAAAGGTGCAAAATCCCTGTAAACCACGTCAAAATCAATATCCACCCCAGCCTCTACAAGCTGTGTAGAAATAGCTATTTTTTTTTGCTGATTTCTTAAAAGGTTTATCCTGTTTAATCTTTCTTTGGGAACCATATGTGTTGATAGGAAAACAATATCCTCTGGAAAATCTTTTTGCAAAAAGTTGTAAAGCTGTTTTGCTGCATTTACTGTGTTTAAAATAAATAAATATCTTTTATCGCTTTTAAAATTTAGATTGCTATAAAACTCTTCAATAGTCTTTGGGCTTTTATCAATGTTTATTTCGTATCTGTTTAGCTTTTCAAAATAAGGTTTAAAATCAATTATTTCTTCTGCTTTCTCTTTTTCAAATATCAAAGGCTGTGTTGCTGTGGAAAAAATCACATAAAAGTTAAATTTTTCTGCCATTCTGGTTAAAACTTCCCTAACAACTAGCCAATATTTATGAGGGATTGACTGAATTTCATCTAAAATTACAACAGAATTTGTAAACTTATGAAATTTTCTAAGCATTTTGTTCTTATTGCTAATCAGAGAGTAAAAAAACTGCATGAATGTTGTGGTAATAATCTTACTGTTCCAGCCTTCTATCAAAATTCTTGATGCATCGTAATCAAATTCATTTTCTTTTTCTTTGTATTTAAATCCTGTAAGATGGTGATTCTTAAGGAGCATAGAGTTATCAGGATTTATGCCACTGTGTTTTAAAACATTTTCAAAAACATTAAAGTTTTGTTCTATTATTGACAGAAAAGGTAGGCTGTAAATGATTTTTAGGCTTTGCCCTGTTTCTTTTCTAACCTTTTGGGCTATTTTTAAGGCAAGTTTAAATGATATTAATGTTTTTCCCAGTCCTGTTGGGAGTGTAAGTGTGTAAATTCTTTGGTTTATATCTATTTCTTTGTTGGAAACTTCTGTGTATGCTTTTTTTCTCAATTGATTAATTAAGCTGCTATCTTTCGGCAGGTTCTTAATAAATCTATCCACAATCTCAGGCTCTATTTCTATATCTTTAAAAATAAGATTTTTATCTGTTTTTATTCCAACATCTGATTTGTCTCCGTCAAGGAGCAAAGAAAAAAGTAAAACTGTATTTATGTAATAATCAAGGGATTTTTTGTTTTTTAGTTCTTTTCTAAAAAATTTTTTTATTTTTTTCAATAATTGTTTTACATATTCAAAATCTAATTCATCGAAGGTAAATTGAAGGATTTCTTTATTTGGGACATTTAGATTGTCAAAAAATATCTGAAACTTTTCTTTATCTATTGAATTTATTTGATTTTCCAAAATTTGTATTTTCTCATCTGTTAAGGACATTGATTCTTCATAAAAATCTTTTAGGCTTGTG
>JALVEZ010000120.1 GCA_027030405.1 Hydrogenothermaceae bacterium
TTATTTTTGCTCCATAAACCATAGCTTGAGAGAGTTTTCCTAATGCAACAGCTCCTTTAGGAAGAATTACATAAGCATCCATTCCTGCTCTTGCTGCATAAGCTGCTGCAGAAGCAGATGTATTTCCTGTTGAGGCACAGATGACTGCAGTTTTTCCTGCCTCTTTTGCCTTTGAGATAGCCATGGTCATACCACGGTCTTTAAAAGAACCTGTTGGGTTAAGCCCTTCATATTTTAAATAGATTTTTAAATTTTTATCAGGTGCAATTAGCTTTGATAAATTTGGAGCTTCGATTAAAGGAGTATTTCCTTCATGTAATGTTACAATTGGAGTATTTTCTGTTACTGGTAAATATTCTTTATAAGCATTAATAATACCTTTCCATTTAGAAAGCAAAATATGATTTCCTCCTATCTATTTAAAACAATATTATATCATTTTAGTTATGGTTTAATAACTGTGTGGTAAGTTATTTAACTTTTGCTTTTTGAATAACCTCTCTCATAAGTTCTTCTGTTATAGGGCCTTCGGCTTTTCTATTTATAAACTGTTGTACAACTGGATCTGGACTTCTCTTTATCTCTTCAGGTGTACCGATGGCATATATTTTACCTTTGTGTATCATTGCTATTCTGTCCGCTATTGTGAATGCACTTTCTAAGTCGTGGGTTACTACTACTGATGTAACACCTAAATTATCTCTCAAGTCCATTACCAGTTTATCAATCAGTGCACTTGTTACAGGGTCTAATCCAGAATTTGGTTCGTCATAAAGAACAATTTCTGGATTTGTTGCAATAGCCCTTGCCAGGGATGCTCTTTTTCTCATTCCTCCAGAAAGCTCTGATGGATAAAGATATTCGACGCCCTGAAGTCCAACTAACTTTAGCTTTTCTTGAGCCAGTTTAAATACTTCTTTCGGCGACATGTTAGTATTTTCAAGATAATAAAAGCCTACATTTTCCCAGATGGTTAAACTGTCAAACAGAGCACCTTCTTGAAACAGATATCCCATCTTTTTTCTAATTTCTATCAGTTCTTCATTTGAAAGATTGGTAATATCAACTCCGTTTACTATGATCTGTCCTGAAGTTGGCTTTAATAGTCCTATGATATGTTTTATGGTAGTTGATTTACCACTACCACTACCGCCCATTATTACAAAGATTTCTTTATCATAAACTTCAAAAGAAATATTTTTTAAAATTTCCCGATCACCGAACTTTTTTGTCAAATTTTTGACAATTATCTTTGGTTCTTTATTTTTCAAATAAATTTCTCCATATTTTGTAATATATATATATTAAATCAAAAATAATAGAGAGGGAAAAAATGATTCCATTAATTTACAAAAAAATGTGTCCGAACTGCCATGAGGATATTAGTTCTGAAAGACTTGAAAAAGGTCTTGTATGCGAAAACTGTCTTCCAGATGAAATTCCAAGGGAAGACCTTTGTGATTTCTTAGGATATGGTGAGTTTACAAAAGTTTGTGATTTATGGAAAGAAGTAGAAAGATTTAAAGCTTATTTTAAAGAGATTATAAAAAATGATTTATGGTCTATACAGGAAACGTGGGCAATTCGTTATTTTTTAGGCATATCACATGCATTGTTAGCTCCAACAGGAATAGGAAAAACAACATTTGGACTTGTTCTTTCCAAATATCTTGTTTATGAAAAAAATGGAAAAGTTTATCTTATATTCCCTACACAGGTTCTTGTTAATCAGGCTCAGGAAAGACTGGTTCAGTTTGGGGTAAATCCAGATGATATCCTTGCTTACAGTTCAAAATTTGCCAAAACAAAGAAAAAACAGGAAGAACTGAAAGAAAGAATTAAAAATGAAGATTTTAAAATTTTAATAACAACAACAATGTTCCTTTATAAAAATGTTGATATCATTCCAAAGGGTATTTATGACCTTATCTTCGTTGATGATGTGGATAGTGTTTTAAAGAGTGCAAAAAATATAGACAAGATATTGATGCTTATGGGGTTTACAGAAGAGGAGATTGAAGAAACGTTAAAATTCTTAAAATTTAAAGCAAAAATATTTTCTCAAGGGCAACCTTCAGAAAAAGATTTAGAAATCTATAAAAACTGGCAAAGAAAGATAGAACGAATAGCAGAAAAAAGAAAAGGCGTGTTGATTGTTTCCTCTGCAACATCTAATCCACGTTCAAGAAGAGTTCTTCTTTTCAGAGAACTACTTGGATTTGAAGTTGGAAGACCTGGACTCACTTTAAGGAATATAGAAGATGTATATGAAAAGTTAGAAGAAGAAAAGATATGGAAAGAATCCATCAAAAGAATTAAGAAGTTAGGTAAAGGTGGACTGGTATTTTTATCATCTTCAGAAACAAGAGAACGGTTAGACGAGTATGTTCAGTTTTTAAAAGATAAAGGTATAAATGCAATTCATTATGAAGAATTTATGGATAGAATAGATGAGTTTAAATCTGGAGAAGCACCTGTTGCAGTTGGTTTTGCAAGTTATAGAAATCCTCTGGCAAGGGGTGTTGATCTTCCTGATGTTATTAGATATGCTCTTTTTATTGGAGTTCCAAAACTGAGATTTAATATTTCTATAGAAGAAAGATTTAGCCATCTTTACTATTTTCTGTTGATTATCACTCCTTTCCTTGCAAGGAAAAAACTTGTTGACTGGACAACAATAATGAAGCTATACAAGGATATTAACTTCCTTAAGGTTTATGCTTTCTGGGATCCTGAAAAACTTGATGAAAGCAAGTTAAATAGAATGAGAGAGATTCAGAGCTTTGTTATTTCACTACTTGAAAATAAAGAGATATTTGAAGCAATTAAAAACTCTCCAGAAGTTACATTAAAAGAAGAAAATGGACAGTTTGTTTTGGTGACTGCCGATGTCACTGGATATATACAGGCTTCAGGAAGAACATCAAGACTTTATCCAGGTGGACTTACAAAAGGACTGTCTTATTTATTGGTTGATGATGATAAGGCATTTTTCTCTCTTCAAAAGAAAGTAAGATGGTTTAATGAGGATATTGAGTTTAAACCTGTAAAAGAAATTAATCTTAAACAGATACTAAAACAAATAGATGAAGACAGAGAAAAAGTAAAGAAAATCCTTGCAGGAGAGTATATTCCTGAAGAAAGACAATCATTTAAAACAACGCTCGTAATAGTAGAATCGCCAAACAAAGCAAGAACTATTGCAAACTTTTTTGGAAAACCTTTAAGAAGAAGACTTAAAAAAGTTGATGCATATGAAATTGGAGTTGGTGATAGGTTTTTAACAATAGTAGCAAGTAAAGGACATGTCTTTGATCTTAATAAAGAAGAAGAGTTTTACGGTGTAAAAAAAGCAGAAGATATCTTTATTCCGATTTTCGAACCTATTGTAGAAAATGAAGAAAAAAATATTACTAAAATAGATATTATGGAAAGTATCAGGGAACTTGATCTTGAAGTTCAGGAAATTTATGTTGCAACTGATCCAGACACAGAAGGAGAGAAGATTGCATATGACCTCTACCTGAATTCAAAGCCATTTAATACTGATATAAGAAGAGCAGAATTTCACGAAGTTACCAGAAGGGCTTTTTTAGAAGCAGTAAATAATCCAAGGGATTTTGATGAAGACCTTGTAAAAGCTCAGCTTGTCAGAAGAGTAGCTGATAGATGGATCGGTTTTATAATTTCACAGTATGTTCAGAAGAAACTTCATAAACACTGGCTTTCTGCAGGAAGAGTTCAAACTCCTGTTTTAGAATGGATAATAAACAGAACCGATGAAGCAAAGCAAAAAATAGCTGTTGTTCGTGTGATGATAAATGATGTTCCTGTGGAATTTGTTTTTGAAGATAAGAATGAAGGTAAGAAATTTTATCAGGCTCTACAGTTTGTACTGATTTCAGAAGAATCTAAAGAAGAAGAAAAACTTTTTGAAAAACCATTTTCAACAGATGCTATGCTGAGAGAAGCAGCATCCATCCTGAGATTTTCACCACAAAAAACTATGCAACTAGCACAGGATTTATTTGAAGCAGGATTCATAACTTATCACAGAACAGACAGTATAAGGGTATCACCTGTAGGTATTGGAGTAGCAAAAGAGTATATAACAGATAACTTTGGAGAGGAATATTTTCATCCTCGTTCCTTTTCCACTGCAGGCGGTGCACACGAATGTATCAGACCTACACGTCCAGTAGATGCAGAAGATTTAAGATCGATGCTTTATACAATGAACATATCTGGAATAACAAAAGACCATATAAAACTATATGACCTGATATTCAGACAGTTTATAGCTTCCCAGATGAAAGAAACCGTTGTAGAAAAAACCACATACAAGGTGAGAGCTTTTGATAAAGAAGTTGAAGTTTCATTATTCACAAAAATCTTAGAAGACGGATTTAATCTTATTAAACCTGTAGAGACAAAAAGTTTACCTGTAGGAAGGTATGAAGTTATAAATTCTAAAAAATTCAGTCTTCGTCCGAAAGTGCCTTATTATACGTATGCCACCGTTATTCAAGATATGAAAGAAAAAGGTATAGGAAGACCTTCTACATATGCAATAACCATAGAAAAACTTTTAGAAAGACATTACATAATAGATAGAAACGGATATCTTTTCCCTACAAAATTAGGAAGACTTGTTTTAAAAATAATAAAAGAGAAAGAAGAATTCTATAGATTCGTAAATGAAAGTTATACAAAACAGCTGGAAGAACTTATGGATAAAGTAGAGAATAGGGAAGCAGATTATATAGAAGTTTTAGAGAGTTTATTTGAGGAACTATTTAAGAAAAAAGTGTAGAAACTATTTCCCGCCTGAACAGGCGGGAAATGATATTAATAAAGTCTGAACTGTCTTTTTAAGAATTTTTGCCACGTGTTTGGTAGTTTATCTAGCTCTTCCTGTGCAATTTTCTTTACTTTTTCTTCTAATTTTGAAATATCTGCATTTGTTCTGAGTTTTATATCACATACTTGAGGTTCAGTGATAGGCTTTCCTATCTGACTTACAAGATAGCAATAAACTTCATCAACTTCTTCCAGCTCTGCCACAATTCTTTCTGCCATATCCATTGCAGCTGTGTTGTAAATTTTACCTATATGGCTAACAGGGTTTTTACCTGCCGCCGCTTCTAAACTCATAGGTCTGTATGGTGTGATTAGACCGTTAATTCTGTTTCCTCTACCTACCTGACCATCATCACCTGCTTCTGCTGACGTTCCCGTTACAGTTATATAAACAGAACCATTTTCTTCATCATCAGCTGTGTTTATAAATACATCAACGTGTCTATCTGTCAGTTTTTGTGCAAGAGCATATGCATAGTTTGAAACTACTTCTTTCTTTTCTAAATAGTCTTTAACTGAAGATACATATTTATCAACAAATGCCATTGCTATAGTTATTCTGATGTTATCTTCGTTTCTAACACCCATTATTTTTATATCTTCACCAACATATGGATATTCTTTCTTAAACTCTTTACTGTTTAATGCTCTTTCAAGCTCATAAACGATTGTTTCAATATCATCAAATGGAGCATATCCAGTTCCAAAAGATGTATCATTTGCAAGAGGAATTTCACCTTTTAACTGAAATCTTTCAAAAAGTTCAACAAGGTCTTTACTTCCAGGTTTTAATTTTGGATGAATTATTACGTGATTTGTTATGTCTAAATTAGGAATATTTTCTTTTAACCATTTATGGGCAGTTTCAACTGCCAGTTCTTTTACAGGTAATTTTCTTCCGTCTTTTTCATCAATTGCCCTTCCCGTGAGATAAATTTCTATAGGTTCTATCATCTTTCCGCCGTTGAATTGCGGGTCTGCTACACCACCTATAAGTAGAGCTTTATCCACATTATGATGCATTATTGCACCAAATTCTTCTCTATACATTTCAGATAATGCTATTGATAGCTCTTCTGCCAGAGCGTCACAGATGGTATCAGGATGTCCCAATCCTTTTCTTTCTACGATTTCCACTTCCTGTTCTGAAACTTTAGGGAAATCAAGGGAACCAACAGCTATGTTTGCCATTTAAAACCTCCAAATAGTTGATAAGACAAAAAAATAGATTAATATATTTTTTTGTTATTTACAAGCCTTTATTCCTGCTATATAATATATATCTTGAAAATTTTATAACTTTATATTAAATTATTTATCTCAAAAATGAGGAGGAATTAATGGCACACACAGCATCTACAAGAAAAAGAGTAAGACAGTCGCAAAGAAGAAGACAGATTAACAGATATCACATATCAAGAATGAGAACAGCATTTAAAAAATTTAATGCTACTTTAAAAGAAGAAGGTGCAGAAGCTGCCGAAAAACTTTTACCTTTATGCCAGAAGTTAGCAATGAGAGCTGCAGCAAAAGGTGCAATCCATAAAAACGAAGCTTCAAGAAGAATCGCAAGGGCAGCAAGAAAGTTAAAACAAGCTCAAGCCTCTGCCTAATTCAAAAACGAAAACAAATGGCGGTATAGCTCAGTTGGTAAGAGCACGCGGCTCATATCCGCGGGGTCCGAGGTTCGATTCCTCGTACCGCCACTTTATTAAATGATTGAGAAAAAGTTTCTTAAAGCCCAATCGGAATTCAATTTATTTCAAAAAAATGATAATGTTTTAATCGCTTTTTCTGGTGGAGTAGACTCTACAGTCCTTACACATTTACTTCTTAAATTTAAAAATCACCTTGGATTAAATAAAATTTATCTTGCACATCTAAACCATATGCTTCGTGGAGAAGATTCTTTAAGGGACGAACAGTTTTGTAGGGAGTTTGCACAAAAACACAATTTAAAGATCTTTATCAAAAGATTAGATATAAAACAGTTAGCTTCAAAAGAAAAAAGGTCATTAGAAGAAGTTGCCAGAGAGGAAAGATACAAATTTTTTAATGAAATATCTGAGAAGCAAAATATCCAAAAGATTGCCACAGGACATCATCAAACAGATCTTGCTGAGACCATGATTCTCTGGTTTATTCAAGGAAATAGAAAAGGATTAAAAGGGTTTAAACCTAAAAATAGGGTGGTTCGTCCTTTATATTTCATAAAAAAAGATGAGATTTTAGAATACGCACATAAGCACAACATAGAGTATGTTCAGGACATTACAAATTTTCAAACAGATTTTCTCAGAAATAAAATACGATTAGAGATTTTACCTATATTAAAGGAGATTAATCCTAATCTTGAAAACTCTTTACAATTGTTATCCAGATTTCTTTTTATTGATGATGAATATCTAGAAAATGAGGCAAATAATCTCTTCTTGAAAATCAAAAATGAACAGGTTTTAAACCTTGATAAATTAAAAGATTATCCCGAAGCTTTGCTCTACAGGGCTATATCTTTATGGATAAAAGAAAAAACGGGAATTCATCTTTCCTATATAAAAATTTTACAAATTTTAAAAATTTTGAAAAGTTCTGGAAACAAGGAAATATCCTTAAGTAAAGAATATAAGCTTGTAAAAGAGTATAATAATATATCTATTAAACTTGCAAAAAATGATGAAAAAAAAGAAATTTTATATAAATTTAAAATATCTGATAAAAAAGTGGTTATTCCAGAATTGAATATGGAGATTTTAATAAAAAAGCCTGAAAAGTTAGAAGACATTAAATTTGATTCATCTAAAGTAGAATGTTTTGAGATTCCAGATTTAAAAGAAGATGAGAGTTTTATTCTTCGTTTCAGAAAAGAAGGAGACAGATTTTTACCGTTTGGTAAAAAAACCGAAAAAAAACTCAAAGATGTCTTCATGGATATGAAGATACCTAAAAGTATGAGAGAAAACATACCGATAATTGAGTTTAGAAATAAAATATTATGGCTTGTTGGACATAAACGTTCAGGCTATTTTCCAGTTAAAAATAAAAATTTAGAAAATGTGATTTGTTTTGAAATAAAGGAGGTATAGAAGTGCAATTTTCCAAAAGTTTATTAATCTGGTTCTTAATAGGGGCTATGATGATATTGGCATTTAATCTGTTCGGTTCAAGACCGGTTGCAGATAATAAGGTCTCGTTTACAGAATTTGTTCAGATGGTAAATGAAAGTAAAATAAAAGAAGCCACCATAAAAGGTGAAGAAGTAACTGCCGTAACAGTAGATGGTAAAAGAATAGAAACAGTTATACCAACAGGTTACGACAAAATTTATGACATATTGACCGAAAATGGTGTTAAAGTAAACGTAATTCCAACGGAAAATTCAAGTTGGTTGGTTACTCTTCTGATTTCATGGTTACCTATATTGCTGTTTATAGGTTTATGGATATTTATGATGCGGCAGATGTCAGGTGGAAGTAATAGAGCATTTTCTTTTGCTAAAAGTAAAGCGAAAGTTTATTTAGAAGAAAAACCTGATGTAAAACTTGATGATGTCGCAGGGATGGATGAAGTAAAAGAAGAAGTGAAGGAACTGATAGACTTCCTAAGGGAACCACAAAGATTCCAGAAGTTAGGTGGTAGAGCTCCAAAAGGAATCCTATTTTATGGAGATCCTGGTGTAGGAAAAACTTTACTTGCAAGGGCAATTGCAGGTGAAGCAAACGTTCCATTTATTTCTATCTCTGGTTCTGATTTTGTGGAAATGTTTGTTGGTGTAGGTGCTGCAAGGGTTAGAGATCTTTTTGAAACTGCCAAGAAAAATGCACCATGTCTTGTCTTTATCGATGAGATTGATGCAGTAGGTAGGGCAAGAAGCGGTGTTGGTTTTGGCGGTGGACATGATGAAAGAGAGCAAACATTGAATCAGTTGCTTGTTGAACTTGATGGTTTTGATGCTAACGAAGGAATCATTGTAATTGCTGCAACTAACAGACCTGATATTTTAGATCCTGCATTGCTCAGACCTGGAAGATTTGATAGACAGATATCTGTTCCAAAACCAGATGTAAAAGGTAGATACGAAATACTAAAAGTTCATATAAACAAAAAGAAAATACCGCTTGGTGATGATGTTGATTTAATGGTTATAGCAAGAGGAACTCCAGGATTTTCTGGTGCAGACCTGGCTAACGTTGTAAATGAAGCTGCACTTTTAGCTGCAAGAAGAAGAAAAGAAAAAGTTACAATGAAAGAATTTGAAGATGCAATGGATAGAATTATGATGGGTCTGGAAAGAAAAGGTATGGCTATTACTCCAGATGAGAAAGAAAAAATTGCATATCATGAAGTCGGTCATGCTCTTGTTGGAGTGATGCAAGAAGCAGCAGATCCATTACATAAAATTTCAATAATCCCAAGGGGAATGGCTCTTGGTGTGACTGTAAACCTACCTGAAGAGGATAGACATCTTTACTCTAAAAAAGAATTGATGGCAAGATTGCTTCAGCTATTTGGTGGTAGGGCTGCTGAAGAGGTATTTTACGGAAAAGATGGTATTACAACAGGAGCTGAAAATGATTTAATGAGAGCTACTGAGTTAGCTTACAGAATTGTTGCCTCTTGGGGAATGACAGATGAATTAGGCCCTATCCATGTTCCAACATCACGAAATAATCCATTTATGCCTTCAGGTTCGCCTGACATAAGTGAAGAAACTGCGAGAAAAATTGATGAACAGGTAAGAAAGATACTTGTAGAATCTTATGAAAAGGCAAGAAACATAATAGAACTATATAAGGATGCTGTCATAGATATCGTTGAACTTCTCTTAGATAAAGAAACTATCAGCTGTGATGAGATGTTTAAGATTTTAAAAGAACATAATGTTCCTGTTATGAACAGATGTAGAAAGAAAGAAGTTGAGAATGTGAATGTTATTTCTGATTCATCTGCACCTGATGCACCTCCAGGTGGAATTCCTGCTCCAGCATAAGAGGTGAGATGATGATAGATACGCACGCTCATTTAGATATGCTAAAGACTGAAGAAGATCTGGTCGAGAGCGTAAAAGCTCTCGATTACATTATTACTATAGGTTGTGATAAAGAAGAAATCCCAAAAGCAATAGATATAGCAAACAAGTTTGATAATGTTTATGCTTCCATAGGATATCACCCCTATGATGTTAATGATATTCAGCTGTCTGATTTAGAACATCTAAAAGAACTACATAACAGAAATGATAAAGTAATAGCTATAGGAGAAACAGGATTAGATTATTATAGAGATTATACTCCTGTTGATAGACAAAAAGAATTTTTTAAAGAACAGATAAAAATAGCGAAAGAACTAAATGTTCCCTTAATAGTCCATTCCAGAGAAGCTAATGAAGATACAATGGATATTCTAGAGGAATTTGCTCCATTTCCTGCTTCTGGTATTATCCATTGTTTCGGTGGTGATAGAAAGATGATGGAAAGGGCAGTTGATTTAGGATTTTATATATCTTTTGCTGGAAATGTAACTTATCCAAAAGCTGATAATTTGAGAGAAGTTTTGAAACATGTTCCTTTAGATAGACTCCTTTTAGAAACAGATAGTCCATTTTTATCACCTCAGAAAAAAAGAGGAAAGCCTAATAAACCTTCTAATATCTTTTATACATTGGAATTTGTTGCCGATTATTTAGGCTTAGATAAAGATTTTGTAGAAAGAAAAACAGATGAAAATGCCATTAATCTTTTTAAGTTAAAAACTTTCAATTACACATAAAACAAGCCCCGTCTGAGGGGCTTTAAGATTTATTTATAGAAAGGAATATTTGTAGACTTTACTGATTTCTCATCAAGATTTGGAGTTTCTGTTAATCTTTCCATAGAGAATTTCTTATCTAAATCCATATAGAAAATATCCCCTTTACCGTTCTGATTATATCCAGTTCCGATTTGTTTTTCACCAAAGCCGAACATATTTTCATGGGTCTTAATATCATCAGGAATAACACCAATGGCTATACCATTATCAGCATCATTTGTATCTATTGATCTAATTCCTCCGTCTGTTGCACAGCTTTCATTCGGAGGACATCTATCTATTCTTATTATTTTTGAAAAAGCTGGTCTACTAAATAATTCTATATCTTCAGGATAAATACCGCCTGCCCAATAAGAGTATTCTTTTTCATCTATACTTGATAAATCATTATCATCATCTTTTATAACTCCTGCAACATTTCTATCTTTAACAGTTTCGTGAACGTTATAGTAAACGTAGTTTTTATCAGGTGCAGATGTTACTAAAGAAAGTTCTCTACCTCTTAAAGGATCTGGAGGGAGTAATAAGATTTGATCTGTTCCATCTTTTTTGACAGAGAACATGTAATCGTTGCCATCAATATCTTCGACGATATAAACAATTCTTTTATCTGTAAGTATAAAGTCTTTAATGTTGACTTTACCTTCGTCAACAATACCTGTAAATTCTTTATCATCTCCATCTATTTCGGTCATTTTAAACTTAAGAATTCTTCCACCATCGTTAAAATATAGAGTGTTATCCTCGACGTGAGACGTGAAATTACCGTTAGGCAAATCAGGTAAAAACTTAAATTCATAAAGTCTTAATAAATAAGCTTCATCGGTATCGTTTATATTGTATATAAACATATATAGTTCATCACCAATTTTAAAGAAATCTTTATTGAAAATATCAGCTTCTGTTTCCCCTAACTCTTCGTAAGCTAATCCACCTACATACTGAACATTATCGTAGTTGTCTATATCCCCAATTTCTACGTCTATTGTTTCACAATCATCTAAATCTTCATTACAATATTTCATTTTTGAATGTTTCTTTTTTACCCATCCAACAATATCACCTTTGCTTCTTTCGTATAAAGGCATTACAGGCTTATATTCATCAAACTCTATCGGGTCGTCATCGTCTGGAGTGTTAAGTTTTACCATTCTCCATTCAGCATCGTCAGAGTCACAATCATTTCCATCTGGTAGTTTATACAGGTAAACAGAGGTGTCAGGATTTAAAAAGTCAGGGTAAGCTTTTGATTCACATACGTTTGTTGCTTCATCTTCATCAGATATCTGCTTTATTTCAAGGACATTGTCGTTTTCTTTATCTACAATTGCCCTATATATTTTTCCGTTTTTCGCATAAACAACAGCATAGTTCCTTATATTTTTTAATTTGAAATCTTTGTAATCTCCAGTTAAAATCACCTGAACAGAGTCAGGATCAACACCTTCATCTAAACGTTCATTACTTTGATCATCAGGGTCTACTATATTGATTTTTCCACTTTCTGTTTTGAATACTTGATAGGCAGCCTCCTTTGTCCCACCACCACCTCCGCCACCTGAACCTACAAGATCACAGGAAGTGATTAGAAATGATGAAATGAAAATAGGTATTGAAACAGCTTTAGTTAAATTTAAAAGCTTCATTGGGCTACCCTCTTTATTTTATTTTATCCATATATATACGTGAGGCAGTTGTTCCTCTTTGTCCTTGATATTTTCCTCTATAAGGATTTTCGGCTGGTTCTTCCATCTGGGCAAATACAAGCTGGCATATCCTCATTTCAGGATATATTCTTATAGGTCGTGAATTTGCATTGTAAAATTCAAGGGTTATATTCCCTTCAAATCCTGCATCCACCCAACCTGCATTCTCTATGAATAGTCCTAATCTTCCTAAAGAAGAACGACCTTCCACAAATGCAGTTAAATCATCTGATAATTTAACGTATTCAATTGTCGTGGCTAAAACAAATTGTTTAGGTTCTATGACGAAACCTTCATTACCAATCTTTTTTGACTCTAAATGTAAATTAAGATCAGGATCTTTTATGTCAAGTATTTCTATTTCATTCGGATAAATTAAAAAATCGTATCCTAAACGTAAATCTATAGAAGATGGTTGTATCTGTTCTTCTGTTAACGGATCTATTACTAATTTCCCTTCTCTTAAGAACTGTTTTATTGTTTTGTCGTTTAAAATCATACTTTAAATTTTAACACAGTTTTATTTTTTATCTAATAGTTGATTTAACTTGCTAAACGGAGATTCTTTTCTTTTCTGTTCTTTTTCACAATTACAAGGATTTATGTTTTTATTTGCACCGCATATAGGGCATATTCCTTTACAGTCTTCACTACATAGCGGTTTCATAGGGGTATCTACTAAGATTTCTTCTCTTATTAGTTCGTTCAGATTAAAATTCTCTTCATCTTCTAAATACTCAACATTTAAATCTTCCTCTGAAAGCTCAGAGTTACCATCTAACTTTTTCTTAGATAAAACAACATTACTTTTTGGAGTTAAATGCATGTGATACGGTTCTAAACATCTACCACACTGAAGTTTAATATCGCTATCTATATCCATAGATAAAACATAAGAATCTTTTTCTTTAATGATATATAAATTTACATCAACATTATCTTTTTCCGAGCTGTATTCTTCAGGTAAATTTAAATTTTTAAATGGTATTGAATAATTTCTTTGTATAAAATTTTCATTCTTTAAATCCTCTTTTAAATTTATAATTATTGGCATTTTTATCACCTCTTAATTTTAATTTTTTTCGATTATAACCACCATAATTTATGCAAATAAGTATATGGTGCAATCTTTAGAAAGGCAAGATTATCAAAATTTTTTTTCGTCCCAAAGTATGACTTTATTTCTGATTTTTAATCTTTTTGAATCTTCAAATTTAAAAAAACTTATTGAGCATTCTGTTGAGAATGTAGTATGTAATTTCATCATAATTTACTATAAGGCAAGCTTTATGCCATATTTTAGTTTCCTGTTTAATTGTTCAAAATACAAGATTTCTATGGATTTACTAACAAGTTTAATTTATAAAGTAGGATTCAATTGTAAAATTTTTTTACATTTTTATTTGAAATATATGGATATACATATATACTGATAGCTTTTGTAACAACGTTTTACAGTTGTAAAACTTATTTACAATTGTTTTTTCATTCTTGTTCTTAAGAGAAAGAATAAAAGGATTATTAGATAAGAAAAAGTAAAATTGCCATTATTAAATGAACAACCACCTATATTAATAAAATCAGAGTTACTATCTCCATCAGAACTTCCTACTTTTATTTTCACACTTTTATTGACAGTTGTTACTCCATCTGTAACATAAAATTTAGTGTAAAATGTCCCTGATTTTTTAAATTCAAAATTATAAGAATGAACTGTTTCACAGTTAAATATGACTTTATCAATAGTTCCATTCCCATCAAAATCAAACTGACATTTTAAAGGATCACCATCTTTGTCCATAACTTCCCACGAGTAATGAACTTTTTCATTTATATTTATTTTAGAAGGTATTGCTTTAAAATCTATTATTTCTGGAGGGGAATTGGAACTTCCAGATATAATAATTTGAATATTACCTGCATTTGTTTCCAATATAACAGTAGTTACATAATTTCCACTCTTCCCTATCATTTTTATCTCAAAATTACAAGTAGATAAACTCGGTATCGATTTAGAACTGCAATTATCATTTTGTATTTGAAATACGTCTTGATAATCTGATAGATATATAGAATAAATTTCTAAGTTTTGTTCTCCTGTACTCCTAACTATGAATTCTTCTGTTTTTTGTGAATCTTCAGGTAAAAAACCAAAGTCATATTTTATTTTGTCCAAACATAGTTTTGGAGCCGAATTCCCATTTGAAATAAGTAAATCATATAAGTCTAATCTATTACATGTGTATGAATATCCTGACAAGTTTATAAGATTTTTTCCTGTTAATAGTAGCTTCCTTTTTATTTCTGCTATAGATAAAGTTGGATAGTATGATTTAAGTAAAGCTACTGCTCCTGTAACAAAAGGTGTGGCCTGGGAAGTACCATCTGCTGTTGCATAATTCCCATTTTTATAGGTGCTGTAAATATTTGATCCTGGGGCATATATATATACTTTTTCTTTATCATAATTTGAAAAACCTGCCCTTTTATCCTCCTTATTTGTTGCTCCTATACAGATTTCATTTTCCAGATTATAGGTACATGGACTAAACGTATCAATTTTTTTACCGTCATTTCCTGCTGCTGCTAATACAATAATACCTTCATCTCTTAAAGATTTTAAAGCTTCTTTTTCAGATACAGATTTATATTCACCCCCGTAACTGGCATTAAATGCTACTATGTTAAGTCCTTTATTTCTTTTTAAGGATTTTATATATTCTATACACTCAACTTCGTCCTGAATATCTCCATATCCTTGATCATCTAAGAACTTACAAGGAATTATCTTTACATGCCAATTTATTCCTGCAACACCGAAATTGTTGTTTGTAACTGCTCCAATTATTCCAGAAAGATGTGTTCCATGCCCATCATCATCTAAAGCACTACCTATATCAGTAACTGCATTGAATCCATAGCAATCATCGATATATCCGTTTCCGTCATCATCAATCCCATCACTACAGTTTGAATCATCACCATTTCTTTCATCTTCATTAAGATATATATTATCTTTTAAATCAAGATGATTATAATCTACACCTGTATCAACTACTGCAACATATATGTCATTTGAACCTATGGTTAAATCCCATGCTTTTGGAGCATTTATTTTATATAAAGCCCATTGTCCACCATTTTGAAATAATGGATCATTTGGAAAAACATCTGCTTTTTTTACAATATAATTAGGTTCTGCATATTCAACATCTGGATCTTTCTGTAATTTTTTCAAAAGGTCATCTATATTTTTGTTTTTTGGTACTTTAAGAATATATAAGTTGTTTTTTATTTTTTTATGAGCAGTAGTTTTTATAATTTGAGCATCTTTTTTATATTTGATTATAATCTCGTTTTTATAATCCGCAGATAATGATATTTGTATGTATGAAAATAAGATAAGCACACTTATTAAAAATCGCATTTTCTTTCCTTATTTAATTAAATTTCCAACCTTTATTCTAATATGTTGGCTTGATACCGAACCAAAAATCTTTCCTTCAAAATCTCCTTCTATAATTCCTTCATATACATTTCTAATAGGAATTTTTGCATATCCAATAAATACACCATTTATATTCGGACTATTTATTTTTATATTTAGTTTTGTTTTTTCATTTGACTTTTTCATTTTTAAATGAACCTTCATATTTCTTATATTATAAGGTTGATATTTTTTAATTAAAATATCAATATTCCCATCTGCTAAAATGTATTTTTTTATGGATACTTTAGCATTTCCTTTAGCATTCCCAAATAAAATAGGTTTTTTTTGTAAATTTTCTAATTCTAAGTCTTTTAAATTTAAAAAAATATTTCTATTGATATCGATAACTATTTTATTATTTTCAGGAATTAAAATATTAATTTTTAGAAAAGATGTTTTTATCAAAAGTTCAGGGATTAATAATTGTTTGTATTCTAAATTTTCTATCTTGAGCTTAAAAAGATTTCCCTCTACTGATTCATATTGGATATCGTATTTATTTAGATAATAGATAACTATTTTATCTGCAGGAAAAGTCCATACGAAAAATACTAAAAACGATATTATAAATATTAAGAGATATAATAATTTCTTCATACTAAGCCCCAACCACCAATTTCACATTCAGTTTTCCATCACCTTTAGGATCATTTATAGAAATTGCTTTAATCAAATAACCTTTTCTTTTGATTTCAACTAAAAATTTGAAAACTTTAGTTGAATCTGCTTCTTTTATGTTAATCTCTATACCTTTTTCATTTCCAAATGATATAGGTTTAATAGACGAAATTTTATCTTTTATACCAACTTGGAGACTTAAACTTTCTATTTCTGATAGAGATATATTTAATTTTTCTATTTTATTTTTAGCTGTACCTTGATAAGTTGATGCTAACTCTTTGAGTTCATTGAATTTAGATATTTCTTTGTTCAAAATTTGTTTTAATTTTTGGTTTTTTTCATACAAAGGTAATGTTATGAAAAATATTCCTACTATTATAATAACTGCATACATCCCTATTATTAGGATAGTTCTTTCTCTCTTTTCTAAACTATTTAAAAATAATATTAATCTTTTCATTTATATTTACCTTTTATTGAAAATCTTATTTCACCTTCTACGTTGGTTACAGTTTCTTCGATTCTAACGTTATATTTTGAACTTAATATATTTTTGAAAGTTTCTATATCTTTAAGATTAACTGCAATTCCTTTAATTGTAAATTCTAAAGGATTTACATTTATTTGGTAAATTTCTTTAATTTTAGCTATTTTTTTTGCTTTTCCTATATCATTTAAAACAGAAATTGCATCAAATTTTTCTTTTTTCTGGTTTTTTGCAGAGGAAACAAGTCCCCTTGCCTGAGAAAGAGGATCAAAAACTGGGGTTGTCTGACTAAAATATTTTATAAAAATTTCTTTTTCTGCAGCTTTTACTTTGTTAAGTTCTTTCTGTAAAAATAAATTTTGGATAGTTAGTCCAATATCAATAAAAAGAATAGATAAAACCAGTATTAATACTGATACTAAAAATTTTGATGTAAGATCTGATCTTTCTTTGTGTAAAAAATCAATCCCAATTTCTGTGAAAATTGGTTTTAGTAAAATTCCAGACAAGATACTTAGTTTTGGATCATTAAATGGATTTTTTAAAATTTGAGCATTTTCAATATACTGTTTAGGAATTTGTCCTGATAGATATGTTTCATCATCATAAAAATTTTGCATTTCCTTATCAGAAATAACATTAACTTTTTTGGGAAATGTATTTTCAAATTCTAAATAAAATCCATTATGTTCATCATACATGTGAATTACTTTTCCAGAATTTCCATGATAGAGTTTGAACAATCTGATAATAGCAAATATATCGCTATCTATTTCATCAATTTGTCCATTTTCTTCTTTTAATGCTTTAATTATTTCTTTTTTAGTAATTACACAAAAAGCTTGATTTTCTTTTATAAAATAAGCGTATTCTATTTGATCTATAGGAACAGGTAAATCAAATTTTAATTGACCTTCTATTAAATTTTTTATTTTTTCTTTATCTTTTATGGGAAATGAATATAAACGAAAAGTGGTATCTAAAGCAGATAGAGAAACTATAGTTTTTGCTTCTTTTGGTTCCTTTTTTAAAAGTTTTATCTCCTTTTTGAATGGATTTACTTCGGCAAAAGCTATTTCTTCTTTTCCATTTATATATTCTATACTTCTGATAATCATATTAATAAAAAACTCTCCATTTTTCGGTGATTTTTCCTGCTCTTTTTTCTAATAAAGCAGTAAGCTTATACTCTCTATCTCCTAAATTTATATTTATTTTTACTAAAAAGTTTTGACTTTTTACATCAACTAATCTTTTCTTATCTTTTATATTATAAATGATATCGCCAGAAACACCTGCTAAATTTAAATCGTTTATTGTTTTAAAAGGATGTTCTTTTCTATAAGCTATTATATCTTGTGCCAAAGAAGCATCTATCCTTTCGTCCAAAGCCATTAAAACAATTGAAGGTGCTGTGTTTACGTTTACTTTTCCATTAGAATAAGGACTCAATATATATTTCAGTCCAATAATTCCATTTTTTTCATCGCCATAAAAAAATTCTTTTGTTACTCCTTTTATAAGAAGTAGTTCATCAATTGTATCTATCACATCATTTTTAGCAGGATAATCTATGTAATCTTCCTCTCCACCTGATGATGTAGTATCTTTATCTATCCAATCTCTAATATTATATAAGATATAATCATCTATATTTGCTAAAAAGAATAATCTTCTCAAGGTGTTAAAATAAAGCTCTTCTTCATTATCATTTATTAATATATTAGGGTTTAAATATCTTTCCTGATCTATTATAAGGATAGATAAACTTCCTTCTTCTATTTCGATAGGAATAGGTTTTGCCCACATTTCATCGTAACCGTCGTACCCATTTTTATCCTGACTTAAAATATTTTTAACTGCTTCTATTCCTATATCTGATATGAAAAAAAGTTGTTCTTGCTGGAGTGTCCTCTGGACATACTCATCAAAAAAATATGTATCATCTGCAAGTTCTGTCACAAAAATAGTTAAAGTTCCAATTAAACTGAAGATAATAAAAATTATCATCTATTATTTTTTTCCTCTGTCTGTAATGTAGTATGTTTCATTCCCAATTATTAATCTAAAAATTGTTGGAACTTTTGTTCCTTTATAGTTTTCATACCATTTATCACTTTTAAGAACCTCTAAAGAAAGTTTTGGATAAATACCTAAAACCTGTTTCTTTATCCCCGGCATTCCTAAATTTCCATCTCTGAATGGAAATTCTTCATAAATAACTTTGACTTTATTATCGTCAATTTTTTCAAATGAATATTCTGCCCTTACACATCCTTGAAAAAATGCAGGATACAATGTATAAAAAGATAAGTGATTTCTTTCTAAAATGATATTTGTATAATTTGGTTTACCATGATATTCAAACCGTGCAAAAAGTTGTTTTGAAAGCTGATTAATCAAAGACAGTTTTGAAACTTCTTGATTTATAGTAATATCTAAAGATTTTATCCCTGTAAGATTATTAACAAACGTAAATCCAATAACTCCAAATGTGATTACAAGCAGGAGAATAACTAATAAAAGCTCTAATAGTGTAAATCCATTATTCTTTTTCATATTTTTCATATTTATACATTTCTAAAATAAGTTTATTATTTTTATACAGTTGGTAAGTGATACGATAAATATTGAATTGATATGGCTCTTTTTTTTCTTTTACTATATATTGGCTTTCTTTTTCTTTTACTGGGATATTGTATATATATTCTTTTAACGGTTTTAAACCTCTAATTTTTTCAATGTTTTGAGTGTTTTTCGAAATATAATTTGTCTGAATCTGTATAAGTGCCGTTAGCGAAACAGATAGGATTACTAATGCAACAACAACCTCTAAAAGTGTAAAACCTGAAGTTTTACTGGATATCCCATACACTTATGTCATCCTCGGTGCCTAACTCACCATCAGGACCTTTTGATTTTAGTTCGTATGGATGACCTTCCGCAGGTGAAATATACACAAAATCATTTCCCCAACCATCTTTTGGAATTGAATCTAAATATTTTCTCCATTTTTTAGGTTCTGGAGGTGTTGAAGGTTTTTCAACCAATGCTTTTAAGCCTTGTTCTGTGGTAGGGTATGTTCCATTATCCAGCTTATACATTTCCAATGCACGTTTAATCTCTTTTAGCTGAATCTTAGTAGTATCTATCTTTGCTTCATCAACTCTTCCTGTCAGTTTTGGAATAACAATAGCCGCAAGTAAAGATAATATAACTATGACTACTAAAAGTTCTAGTAATGTAAAGCCTTTTTGATTTTTTCTATTTGTTTTCATAGGATAAATTATATGTGAGTTGATGAAAAATTTCAAATTTTATGGTAGTTCGTTCATAATCCCTTCTCTTCTTATTAACAAATCGATGATTTGTGTATACCATGTTCTAACTGTTTAGTAAGGAATATTTAACACTCTGGCTAGTGCCATCATTGTCATTCCTTCACGAAATATTCGAGCTGCTAATTCTTTGTAATTATGGGGATAATAGTTTCTTTCTGCGTTCTCAACAAATGTCCTATTACAAATTTTACATATAAAATATCTCTGTTTTTTATATTGAACTATCTACCTTAAACTGTTCGAGCATATCTATCAACTGTCTATCTGCTTTGGATAATCCTCCAACTGCATGAGTAGTGGTGTATATTGTAATGCTTCTTGAACCTGTGTGAAGATTTACATCTGGATGGTGGTTTGTTTTTTCGATACAGTTTGCAAGATGTTTCATAAATTCAGTTATATCATTCCATCTTTCGAAATAAAAACGTTTTACGAAACATTTTCCTTCTATTGTCCATCCTGTATATTCAGAAACGATTTCTTTTATTTCTTCCTCAGATAAAACTGTTTTATCTTCCATTTTCATCCTCCATACGTATATACAACTCTAAATATAGAATTAAATATGGTTAAGATCAATGGAAAATCTTATTTAAATTTGATTTTAGATTTGATAAATGAAATGGGATTTGATGGTGAAAATTATTTGGTTCGGTGGTGAAATTTTCTTATCAGTTTTTCAAAAAGTTTGGAATAATTCCTTATAGGCACGCTAGTTTTCCTAAAAATTATCTCATATTTGGTTGCCAAATAAACATTGAAATTCCTTACTGAAATTAAATATACGTAAAATTTTATCTGTTGTCAAATTAAGTTAATTTTCAGTCGACCTCCAATCCTGTTCCCTTTAGTCACCAATTTGCCTTCGGCAAAAGTGCAAAAACCCCTGGGGATCGACAAATCCTTGATAGACAAGACCAAGATCCAAATTTTAAACAATTTTTCTGTGAGATTTTATCTCAATTACATGTCAAAAATCTGCGATCGACAGACTCAGATTTAATTCCATTTTTTAAATTGGAAAATAAAAAAATATAGTTTTATAATTTTCATAGGGGGATATAAAACTTTGAGATTAAAATTAACTCTTTCTTCTGAAGAAGACTATATAAACCTTCCGCTTCATTACAACTTCACACTTCAAGGTATGCTTTACAAGAGTCTACCAAAATTTTTATCTGAATTCCTACACGATGTTGGTTTTTTCTATAACGGAAGAAGATTTAAACTTTACACATTTTCAAAGATCCAATCTCCACATTTCAAGATTTATAAAGACACAAAACGAATTAGTTTCAAAACACCTATTACCATTTTTATATCATCTACTGTTAATGAAATTACAAGAAGTTTAGGAGAAACTTTTCTGAAAAAGGATATTATAAAACTTGGGAAGAATGAACTTTATTTAGAAGAAATAGAAATACTAACTAATCCCAAAATAGAAAATACAGAAATAAAGATCAAAACTTTATCACCAATTACGGCTTACCAAACTTTTGAAAAAGAAAACAATAGGAAATTTTATAAATATTACAATCCTTCACAGCCTCAATTTAATGAATTAATAAAAGAAAATGCGCGAAAAAAGTATGAAATCCTAACCGGAAAAAATGTAAATAAAGAAGATTTTCCATTTGAGATTAAACCCTTAAACACGAAGAAGACATTAATAAAGTATAAAAACTTTATGGTGGAAGGATACGACGGAGAATTTTTAGTAAAAACAAAACCTGAAATCTTAAAAACAATTTACGATGCAGGTTTAGGAGCAAAAAATTCTCAAGGTTTTGGGATGATAGAGGTTTATAATGGCTAAAAAAGAAATTACGGTAACTTTTAGAACTATAACGCCACTGTGGACAGGAGATGCTTGGCAAAATAATGGAGAAATCAGACCTTCTTCTTTAATAGGGAGTTTGAGGTTTTGGTTTGCATTTTATTGGAAAGTTGTCAAAAATGGAACTACGGAGAAACTCAATGAAAATGGAATTCCTAAAGAAAGCTTATCTGAATTAGAAAATCCTAAAGCAAATAAAACCTTTAAAGCTATTTTAAAAAACAAAATAATAGAATCAATTAATTTTGATGAAGCTATAGATAAAACATTGGAAGAACTTGGATTATCTGTTCCTTCACGAATATTTGGTTGTACAGGATGGAAAAGTAGAATAAAAATAAAAATAGCAAAATTCTCTGCAAGAGAATTAAATTTTGACGATGTAGAAACAGAATTCCCTCTAAATAAATTGCAGAATGCGAATATAACTAGTGAATTCTGGATAAAAAGATCTCTATTCGCAAATAAAAAAATTGTAAAAGGGTTTGATAATATTGAACTAAAATTAAATACAACAGAGTATTGGTGGAATAATTATTTAAAAGATTTTTTCAGCTTTTTCAAAGATAAAATCATATTAATTGGAGGAAAAAAATCTTTTGGATTTGGATTAGTAAATATTACTATAGGTAGAGTAAGCAATAATGTCTTTAACGGATGGAACAATTATTTAAAATTAGAAAAAATCTCTCCTATTCAATATAACAGGAATAAAAAAGTTCTAGGATTTAATTTTAAATATTTTTTAAGAAAAAGGGAAAATAAAAATTTTAGGTCAATAAATTTTGGTGAGCAGGGGCAAGCTTCAAAAGTTTATGTATCCCATTTATTAGAGAATAGTGAAAAATATATTTATTTGTTAGTTCTAAATTCTCCATTTGATGAAATTAGAAAAATACCACCTAATGTAATTAATAAATATAAAAATTGGCTAAATGAACTATCAAATTCAGAGGAAAACAATGGCTAAGGCTAAATACGACTTCTTTGCAGAAACAATAGATATTAATAACGAAAATTTGGTTCTCAATGAAGACAAAATAAAATTTTTAAATTTAAAATATGGAAACATATTCAAAAAAAGCAAAATTCTCAATAGATTCAAAGGCAAAAATTATTTTGAATATAAAAGTTATGTTAGTAATGAAGAAAAAGACGATTTTAGTTTAATCAAACAAATCTCAGGAACTTATGATAATCAACAAGATTTAAGAAATTTACAGGAATATATTGAAAAACTTCCTAAATATTCCTTCGCTATTTGGTTTAAATTCAAATTAAAAGCCCCATATTTTTCAAAAGACGATGATGAATTTTACATAGTTCAAAATCCCGTCATCAAAGAAACCAATTTTAAAGTTCCAATGATTAGAGGTTCAAGTTGGAAGGGTACTTTGGCAAGTGCGTTTAAAGAATTATTGAAAGAAAATAAAAGCAATATTGAAAGTTTCTTAAGAATTTTTGGTGCAGGTTCTGAAAGTATAAAAGCTATAGAGCAGGCATTGTTAAATGAAACAGGAAATTTAAAAAAAGCAATAGAAAAATTGCCAGAATTTTTGCTTTTTGAGTTGGGGTTAGAAGTAAAAAAAGAAGATTTGCAAAAAATAAAAGATATAAAAAATAAAAAGCAATTATTTGATTTTATCAAAGATAAACTATCTGAAAAATTAAATGAAAGTCAAAACTTACCCACGGAATTTCAAACCCACAAAGGAAGAGCAATATTTTATCCAACATATTTTGATAAATTATCCCTTGAAATAATAAATCCACACGATAGAAGAAAAAGAGCAGGAACTAATCCTATTCATTATGAGGTGGTTCCAAAAGGAACAGAAGGAATTTTCCAACTAATCTATATTCCATTTGATGCGGTTTTAAAAAGTGATGAAGATGTTAAAAATGAAGCCAAAGAAGATTTGGCAAATATAATTAAGGCTTTAAGAGTGCTTTCTAATAAAGGCATAGGAGCTAAAACTAAATTAGGTTGGGGAAGATTTGAGTTTTTAGATGATAATCAGAAAATTTGCTTAAATTCAAACTTAAAAATTCCTGAGGGATGGGAAAAATGTCAGAGTTCGAGTTAAAAAAATTAGAACAATACAGAGATGAAATTTTAAAAGCGGAAATAGTAAGCATATTTTCGTTAGTCGAGAAGACATTTCCGGATTGGTGGAAAAATAGCAATCATGGTGGTTTTTATGGAGGTAATCCGTCAAGTTCAAATGTAAATGATCTAGTAAAGAATGTTTTAGAAAATTTATTGAATAAAATAGAAATTGAGATTAGAACAAATAGTGGAAATATAGAAGTCAAAGGATGGAACGATTTCATAAATAGTTTTCGAAAATGGAGAAACATAAACCTAAATACCGATAATAAAAATAAAATTTTACAAATTCTTTATGGGGCTTCTGAAGGATTGAACTCTGGTATAGATAAAGGTTCTCCTAAAGAACATATAAACTGGAATACTCCATTTTTATCTAATGCTTTTGGAACACGGAAATTTATAGTTACTGAAGATTTTATGGAAAAAGTTAGAAAACTTGTGATAGAAAACCAAAGGAATTCAAATTTTTTGAATAAAATAAAAGATAAGATAGGAAAAAATTTAGAATTTATTCCAGAAAATATTGATAAAGCTTTAGAAATTCTTCATCATGAAAATTTAGAAACCATAATAGATAAATTAATTTCTGAATCTGAACTCAAGGAAAAATATGTTTATTATTCAACTCTAAGAGATATACTCTATTTACTTTATGGATTTATTCCAGCCGATAGTAGATATCCTGTTAATGATGTTTCACTTTGGGATCAAGCGTATATGTCTACTTCAATGTTCAAAGCAAAGTTATTTGAAATGATTTATCTAATTGAAAAAAACAATTGGGATTTAAATCAAGTTATACAATTTGCTAAATCTCATAGGAACTTCAAATGGCGTATTTTAGGAATTCAATATGACAAAATGGGATTAGCAGAAAAAGGATTTAAACTTGCTTCTGTTAAATGGTATAGAGATATTGTAGAAAAAATAGATGAAGAAATTAAAAAACTTTTAGAAGTTGAATATCCTATAGGAAATGAAATTTATAAAGATGAAATGGGAATTTATTTTATAGTTGGGGAAAATATAGGTGAAGATATCAGTTCTGGAGTAGCAAAACTAAAATCAGATTTAAATAAATTAGAAAATAAAATTCTTAAGATTTTTGATAAATACTTAAAAGGAGAAGTTTATCCATATATATCTCTAACTAAAGCATCAAGAGGATTAATGAACTTATCTACTCTTTTAGAAAATGCCAAAGAGAACTTTTTAAAAAGAAATACTGGTTTAATCAAATTTCAAAAACAAGAATTAGAAAAATATTTTGTGAAGAAAAAAGTATCAGACCTTGAGAAACTTAAAGACTATCCTGTTTATAAAAATACTGAGTTTATCTTAAAAAAAGGTAAAGAGAAAATCCCTAAAAAATGTGAAAAAGAAAAAGAAGCTGAATATAATTTTGCGATAGGTGTTTGTCCAATTTGCCAAGTAAGATTAATTTTCAGAAGTGATAAGTGTAAGAATAACTCACCTACAATCTGTGAAGTTTGCGACAGTAGAATACATCACTATCAAGTCGCTTCTTGGATAGATAATATAAACGGGGAAACTATTTGGATAACAGAAATCAAAGATAAAAACAATCGTGTTGCTTACATTTCCATAAAGTTTGAGCTTGAGGATTGGTTATGTGGGGATTTGTTGAATAGTAATGTTATAAATAAGGTAGATTTTAAAAAAGTTATACAGAACATTAATGGATTCTTAACTATTTTATCCAAACATGGAGAAATAATTCAAAAAATTTTCAATGAAATCGATAGAAAAGCAAATGAAAATAGACAAAGATTTGGTTTTCTAAATCAAATCAAAAGTAAAGTATCTAAAAGTAATATACTTAATATAATTTCTGAATTTTTGGAAAAAAATATAGATATCTTTATTAAAGTAAATAGATTTAATGAAATTAATCTAAGCGCTAAATTCAATGATTTAAAAAATTTAAAAGCATATTTAAAAAGTTTAAATGACAGTA
>JALVEZ010000121.1 GCA_027030405.1 Hydrogenothermaceae bacterium
ATAACAATTTAAACATATTGAGTAAATACTTAGATAACTTAATAGAAAACTTGGAAAGATTTTTTTCATTTATAGAGGACTTTTTAATTATTTATTCTACAGATAGCATTAAAGGGCATTCAAAAGCTCAATCGTCATTTAACAGCTATATAAGACAAATATTCTTTGAAAATATAAGAGGAACCAAATGGGAAGACTGGATTAAACGAACACCTCTTAACAGTAAAATAAATTGGGAAGAAGAAAAGATAAAATGGGAAGAATTTACAGACGAAAATGACCCAGCTTTAGATATTTTAGCAACCCTATTACTCCAATTCCTACTAAGAAAAAATCCTTCACCTGCAAGACTTAGAAGAATTTGGGAAACTACGCAAGAATTTTTTGAAAATATACATGATAACTTAGATACCATTTTAAAAATTCCAGAATGGAGAAAGAAAAGATTAGTTTGGGAAGTTGAATCTAGTAAATTGGAAGGCGAAAAATCTCAAGAATTAGAAGGTAGTAATTTGCTGTTTTGGATGGAAAAAATAACAGATGAGGATTTAAGCAATTTATCCAAAGCTGAAAAAGAAGAAAAATTAAGGCAATCTAAAAAAGCAAAAATCTATTTGATTTCTTCTATAGCAGATTTTATAGAAAAATTTGGAAATGAAAATTTATTGAAGGAATTAGATAAAAAAGATGAAGAAATAGATAAAGATAGAATTAAAAGCATACTTGAAAATAAAAATTTCAAAATAGAGTTAAAGCCATATTTTGAAGACAAGAATAAAAGTGAAGGGAATATGTTAATAACATTAAATTCTGATTCTTTATCAGACATACACTCTTATAAACCTTATTCCCTCATAACTGACATTTCACCTATAAACTACCAAGTAATTATACCAGCAGAATATTTGTCAAGATTTATTGATAATATAATGGAAAAATACAACAAGGAATTTAAGTATGTTTATGGAAAACTACCTATTCACATAGGAATAGTTGTATCAAATTACAAAAAACCTTTATACGTAAACCTAAAAGCATTAAGAAAAATCAGAAGAGATGTTAGAGATACAGAAAAACTATGGATAAATGAAGATACAGGTAAGTTTTGCCAGCTTCAAAAAGAAAAATTAAGCTACGCCACACCTGAAGAAAAAATAAATAATACAGAAGATTATTATGCCCTATATTTTGATAATCCACGCGAAAAAGACTATAACTTTTATATAAAACCAAAGAATAATTGGAAATATTGGGTTAGCACTCTTGATAAATTCCCTTTAAATTCAAAAGTAAAAATTATCCCAAACACATTCGATTTTGAGTTTATGGATGCAAACACGAGAAGAAATGATATTTACTACGATGAAAACAAAAACTATAAAAGAGCCTTAAGATTAAAATCTAATCGTCCTTATGAGTTTGAGGTTTATTGGAGTAAATTTAAAGTTTTCCATGATTTGTTTAAAGAAAAAAACAACACAGCCAAAATGCATAAATTGGTAAGCCTGTTTTATGACAAACTCCAAAATTACGATGAAAGATACAATCCACTTTTAGTTTCAGCAATTATTAATATCTTAGAACTGAAGAAAAATAAAGACGCAAAAAAATATATCAGTCAAATTTTTGATTTAGATGAAAATGCTTCAAATTTCCAGCAAGAACTGATTAAGAATCTTAATGAAGAAAAACTAAAACTTTTTATAGATATGTTTGAATTCTGGCATACTGCACTTAAGGAGGTTTAAGATGAGTGAAAACACAAAAGAAAATAAAGAGATACAAAAAGAGTTAGAAATTTTTGCATTAGCTACAGACCCAATATATATAGGAACTGGCGGTTATACTATAGGTAGAGTTGATAATACAATCGTTAGAGACCCAATAACAAATGTTCCTAAAATCCCTGGAAGTAGCTTAGCAGGAACTTGGCGGTATTATACTGTTTTAGAAATACATAAATATTTTTCAGATGATGGATACAGAATCAAAAAACCAAGTCGTAAAGATAAAAGCTTAAATGAAATTTTTACAGACGACGCGCCAGATTGGATTAAAAATTTTGAAGGAAACAAATATATAGGGATTAAATGTGCAGGACAAGATGATACACCGTATCTTGATTTTGAAAAAAATGGTACTGATGAAGAAAAAAATAAAACTGGACATTGTGGACATTGTATTGTCTGTAAAGGATTTGGATTTTCAAAAAGAGACATAAGTTGGCAAGGGCAAATATTTTTTAGTGATTTAAACATTATCTTTTTCCCAGTTTTTACAATAAAAGGAACAAAATGGATAACTACACGAAAAGCATTAGAAGAGATAAGATTAAAAGACATAGGAAATATTGAAGAACAACAAAATCAAAATAGGGAAAATTTATGTTTTGTTTTTAAAAAACTAGAAGAAAATGAAACTGAAGGACATATAAATTTAGGATGGCTATACTTACCTTATAAAGTTGAAAATGATGAAAATTTGAAAAATAATATTCAAAGAATATTAAATAATTTACAATTCCAAGTTAACTTTTCTCTAAAAGACATTATTATCGTCCCAGAAGACCTATTCTCTCATATAGTAAACTCAAACCTTGAAGTTAGAACTTCTGTATCAATTGACCCAATCACTGGAGCAGCAAAAGAAGGAGCATTATTCACTTCAGAGGCAATCCCAAGAGGAACTATTTTTTATGGGAATATAAGAATTTTTGATAAAAGTGTTTTTGAGGAGATAGAAAATAAGCTAAAACCTTTACCAGATAAAGATAAACTTAACAATGCTTTAAAAGATAGCAAACATTACTATGAAACTCTCGGTATTGGTGGAATGACTACAAGAGGATTTGGGAGACTAAAAATAAATCTAAAAGAAAAGAATTCTAATGGAGGAAATCCAAATGAGTCCACAACAGATGGATAATAAACAGAAAACAGAAAATTTAGAAGCTTTAATAAGCAAAATCTCTTTTGAAATAGTAAACGAAGAAATATTAGATGAAACTGAAATAAACAAACTTTTAGGAGTTCTTTCAAGCAATGGTGTTTATGCAATGTGGGTTTATGCTTTAGATAAGTTTGGGGTTAAATTCTCTGAAGATTGTCAAATGTTAAAGGAAGAAAAATTATTTAAACTTTTAAGTAAAATTGCAGAATTGGATAAGTTTATCAGTAAAACGATAAACTTTGAGCAATTAGCGATAGAAATGTGCAACTTAACAAAAGGAATTAATAATTTAAAGCAAGAAATCAAGGGATTAAATGACGAAATTAAGAAATTAGAAAAAGAAAAAAATAGAGATGAGTTAAAGAGACGAAAGAAAGAACTAAAAAGGAAAGTAGAAGATAAAAAAGAAAAGGAAAAAGAAAGAAATAATAAACTAATAGAATATTTTATAAATATTGCCAACGACATTCACAAGCTCCTTTTCTTAAAACAACTTTTAGAAAAAACTCTAATCTACGCAAGATACCACGCAAAAGCATTACAAGATGGAGAATAAAATGGGATGGTATAAGCTTGTATTTAAACAAAAACAGCCAATACACGTAGGCTCAGCCAAATGGGGTGTAGTGAACGAAACAGAAATATTTATCCCCGGTTCTACAATGTGGGGAGCTTTAACAAATATATATTTGCAAAAAATAAATACCAACAATAGAAAAAAA
>JALVEZ010000122.1 GCA_027030405.1 Hydrogenothermaceae bacterium
AAATAATAGTAATAAAAAAATTTAAAATAAGCAAGTAGTTTAGCTACTTTCTGAAGATTTTTAGAAAATTAAAAATCCTCGCAAATTATAGTAATTTGCATTGACCCTCCAGTAATGCAATTATATTTATTAGCATAATTTAATAATCCTTGATACTCAAGGCTTAAAAATCTGAGTGTAATAGACTCAGAATGCATTATGACTTAACAGTCAAAACGAATGTTCTACAAAAGAATTAAATCAACCATATTCACTTGCCAAATATCCATAAAAATCTATATAGTAATCATATTAAGTTTTAAAAATATTGATGTCAATATAAAAAAACTATTCAATATTTTTTTCAAAGCATTATATTAGATATAATAATATCAAAATCCAAATTTGAGGATAAATTATGAATCAAAAAATAATAGATCAAAATAAAGATATAAAATCAATTATAAATAAAGCATTGGAAGGCGAACGTCTTAATCCAGAAGAAGGCTTGTATCTTTTAGAAAATGCAGACCTTTTGACATTAGGAAGAATAGCAGATTATATCCGTTCAAAGAAACATCCTGATGACGTAGTTACATTCGTTGTAGATAGAAATCTAAACTATACAAACGTATGTGTGGCAGGATGTAAATTTTGTGCATTTCAAAGGAAAAAAAGCGATAGCGATGCTTACGTTTTAGATTTTGAAGAAATCTATTCTAAGATTCAAGAGTTGGTAGATTGGGGAGGAACCACACTTTTAATGCAAGGTGGTCTAAACCCAGATTTAAGACTTGACTTTTATATAGACCTTATAAGCGGTATAAAAGAAAAATTTCCTCAAATACAGATACATTCTTTATCCGCAACAGAAATAAATTATCTTGCAAAAATTGAAAAAATGGAGCCACAGGAAGTTGTAAGAATACTTAAAAAGGCAGGTTTAGATTCCCTTCCTGGTGGTGGAGCAGAAATACTCTCTGATGAAGTGAGAGTATTGATTTCCTCAAATAAAACAACAACAAAACAATGGTTAGACATACATAGAATAGTCCACGAAGAAGGAATGACATCAACTGCCACAATGATGTTTGGACACGTTGAAAAACCAAAACATATAATAGAACATCTTGACGTAGTTAGAAGTCTTCAGGATGAAACAGGAGGATTTACTGCATTTATTCCGTGGACATTCCAGAAAGGGAATACAATGCTTGATTACCTTGAGCCAGCAACATCTGCTTATTACTTGAAAGTTTTGGCAGTGGCAAGGATATACTTAGACAACTTTGACAATATACAGACATCCCACGTTACACAGACAATGAAAATAGGGCCTGTGGGACTTCATTTTGGAGCAAATGATTTAGGAAGCACAATGATAGAAGAAAATGTTGTTGCCTCCACTGGATTATCAGTAGCTTCTCCAAGACCAGAAAAAATGGCGAAAATAATAAAAGAAGCAGGATTTAAACCTGCACAGAGAGACACTTACTACAACATAATTAGAACATTTTAGAAGGAAGAACAATTGCATCCAAAACTATTAAAAAAGGTTCACGACCTGAAAAAAGAAATTTCAGGTTTATTGATAAATTTAGATGAAGAAATATTAGAAAGAGAAGTAAAAGAAAAGTGGAATTTTTATCCTGCCCAAAAAAAACCTGTTTTCGGAATAGCAGAAGATGGTTCTGTAAATAAAAAACATTATTTAGGATTTTATCTTTATTCTGTATCTGGTTATGCCCTCGGTAAAAGATCTCCCGATGATGACCACTGGTTAGAAGAAATATTAGGTGAGATAAATGTTTCATTTATAAAAAACACCGAGTTTGCAGAAAGTTATTTCAAACTTTTGATGTTTTTACTTGAGATTAAAGCCCTTATTAAACTTGCAGAAAAAGAAAAACCTGATGTTTTACTGGTTGATGGAACATTAAGTGGAAGATTTATTATTCCTCCTCCGAAAACAAAATGGTTTATAAATGAAGAATTCAGCGGAGAACTTGCAAATCTTTCAGGGGAATTTATAAAAGATTTAGAAAGGGATCTGTTTAAATACGATATAACTGTTTTTTCCAAACCTATAAAAGAAAAAGTTATAAATAAGTTAATTGAAAGATTCGGAAACAAAGGAAAAAGAAAAGATCTTTTAGAAGCTACATTATCAAAGCTTGCATATTTTGAATATTTTATTCTTCTTCACCACCTTTTTTACAAACTAGACTGGAATCCTATTATAATCGGTGTTGCAAAAACATCCCACGATACGCAGATTTTTCAAAAATCCGTCCCAGATATAAAAATTTTTCAGCATTTTATAAAAGATATGGGATATTCAGAAGTTCAGTATATTGAAGATATTCAAAGTAAAAGTATGATGAAGGAATGGGAATTTTCTGAAGTTTTTGAGAAAAGAGCATCTGAAAAAGCAAATGAACTTAAAGAAATCCAGATAAAGTTTTTTTACTCAAAATACCATCCAAGAACTGGAATATCTCTTATTGAAGTTTATGAAAATGCAAAATTAGAAACAATTAAACCTTCTGATATAAATGATTATCTTAACTACTTCTCAGTGGCAGGTTATCCTTTTGTTTTAAGAAAAGCTGATAAAGAAGTTCGTATAACAAACAGGGATATGGAAAGAATAGAAGAACTTTTAAACCTAAAACACGAGATAAAAGGAAGAGAAGGTTTAGAAAAATAAGAAGGGCACGTTGCCCTTCTTTTTAGAATTTATATCCAGCTGAAATATTAAATAAATGAGCTTCGCTATCGCTGAACTCACCGACTATGCCATTATAGTTGTTATATACATTTCTATCTCTTTTCTTTACATATAGATATGCTGCACCGATTTCTAAATTTTTGCTTAATTTATAAATTCCACCGATTGAATAGATAAATCCGTCAGAATCAGGAAGTTCAAAGCTAACCCTTGGAGTAGGAATAGGTGTCTGGTCGTATGCGAATCCTAAAAGGAGTGTGAATTGATTATTTATTTGATGGGTTAAACCTAATCTTATAGTGTCTGAATCATCCCAATCCTTTGTTTTTGGTTGTCCTAAAACTGCTTCTGCTGTTGCATCATCAAAATTAAAGTCTAATTCTTTATATTCAGACCAGAAAGTCCTCTCATAAACAAGCTCCACCGTGGTTCTATTTTTTATTGTGTAAGCATAAGCAATGTTTAATGCAGCAGGCAGAGGAACTGTAACATTTCCACCTGACTTAAATGGAGTTGGTGGTGATGAAATAGGAATTTCACCTTCTGCATTACCTTCTATGTTTAGATCAACTTTTGATCTGTATGTTAAAGCAAGCTTTGATTTATTATCAGGTCTTAATGAAAAAGCAAGGTTATATCCATACTCAACAGTGTCACCGTCCATATTTACTTTATAAAGATTTTCCCTTGCATATTTAACTACACCTGTTGCGTAAACCACTCTAAAACCTGCACCGACAGAAATCTGATTGTTTAACTTGTAAGAAACTACGGGATTAAGCTCAGCCACTTTTAAAGTAAACTCTTCAGCGAAATAACTTTGAGGTTTTAGATTCCATCTTTTAGATAATCCTGCCGGTGTTGTTAGAGAAAGACCAAATCTTGCTCTTCCTATTTTCGGACTTACATAGTGAAGATACGGAACAACGAAAGACTCACTTTTCGTTTTTCCATCTGCTGATACAAGTGTTTTTGTTAATGGATCTGGAGCAAGTCCTTTAAAAGTTATTTTAGGTAAATAGATATATTTCACTCCAACTTCTGTAAAAAAACCTTCGTCCATCCACAACATGTTGGCTGGGTTGTAGTATGCAGCATCTGCATCATTTGCACCTGCAACATATGCTGCTGCTGTTCCCATCGAACGGGTTGATTGTTCTGGTATTTTATAACCTGCTCCAAAACTTGTTCCTGCTACTAACACAGACATTGCAAAAGGAATAATTTTTCTCATATTAACCTCTCCTGTTTAATATTTAATTAAGAATATGATAATTTATATAGGATTATATATTCAACCTATGAAGGAGCAGATTTGATGTATTTTGACAGGATAAAACATCTAAAAGCATATAAAACAGAAACCACACCTTGTAAAATAAAACTATCATCAAATGAAAATCCTTTTGATTTATCTGAAAAGCTTAAAGAAAAGATAGCAAAAGAGATTAAAAAAGTTCCACTGCAAAGATATCCAGACCCAACTTCAAAAGAGCTTAAAGAAATTATTGCAGATATGTACGGCGTAAAACCTGAAAATTTAGTTTTAGGAAATGGTTCTGATGAACTTATTCATCTATTGATAACGGTAATCGGAGATTACGACCAGCCTGTAATGTACCCTATTCCGACATTCCCGATGTATCAGGTGTCTGCTGACATTGTAGGAAGAAAAAAAGTGGAGTTTCCTTTAGACCAGAATTTCCAGTTAGATAAAGAGGAAATAGATAAAGCCCTTTCTCAAAAACCTATCTTAGCTTTTTTTGCTTCACCTAATAATCCTACAGGAAACAGCTTTGATAGAGATCTTATAAAATATGTTGCTGAAAAAGGCGTGTTCACCGTTGTTGATGAAGCATACATAGATTTTTCAGATAAAGAAGATTTTGTAAACGAAGCACTTTACTCTAAAAATCTTGTAGTGTTGCGGACAATGTCAAAAATAGGTTTAGCAGGGATAAGATTAGGAGTGTTAATTGCAAATGAAGAAGTTGCAGGGGAGATTGATAAAGCAAGACCGCCTTTCAACATAACATCACCGACTCAGGCAATAGGTAAAATTGTTCTGACAGAAGGTAGAGAAGAGATAAGAAAGCAGATAGAAACGATAAAAAAAGAACGGGATAAAATGGCGGAAGAACTGAAAAAAATTCCAAACATATACGTTTATCCTTCCGACGCAAATTTTATTCTTATAAAAGTTCCAGACGGAGATAAACTTCATAAAGATTTGATAAAAGAAGGAATCTTAGTTAGAAATATGTCACATTTGCCTAAAATGGAAAATTGCCTTAGAATTTCCATAGGAAAACCTGAAGAAAATAAGGTTTTCTTAGAAGCGATAAAAAATCTATTGGGGAATAGACAATGAATTTTAGCAAGAAAAAGTTATCAGGTTTAATATTCGCAGTTATTGCTGCAGCCTTAGCTTATCTTTTTGAAGGGAAGATTTTACCTGAAAAAACTACTCCTTCATCAAAAACCACAACTCAGCAAGTAGAAAAAGGTGAAGTTTTAGCAAAAGTTAAAAAAGTGAGTGATGGTGATACTCTGATAGTTCAACTGCCGAATGGTGATGATGCAAAACTAAGGCTTTTATGGATAGACACTCCAGAAAAGTTTAACGGGAATAAGTTAGTAAAAGATGCAGAGAAGTGTCATACATCAAAAAGAAAAATGAGAGAGATGGGACAAAAAGCATCTGCATATGCACACAGAAATTTCCACGTAGGAGATAAAGTTAAACTGAAAATAGAAGGCAAAGGACATTACGGAAGATACCTTGCTCTTATCTGGAATAAAAAAGGTGAATTTTATAACGAAGAAATCATAAAAGATGGATATGCCTGTATTTACAAAAAAGCAAAATATCCAAAATATCTTGAAAACCTGTTGGCAGAAGCAAAATCAAAAAGAAAAGGTTTGTGGAAAGATTATTACAAAATAATGGAATGTTTATGTGAATAATGTTCATAAAAGATCATAATAAAACGGCACTCTATACAAAAGAAAAACATATATCCTATAAAGAGCTTTTACAAAAAATAAAAAGTTTTTCATCTGATCTAAACATAAAAAAAGGCGATAGAGTATCAATCTTTTCAGAAAACAGACCTGAATGGATTTACTCATTTTTTTCAATCTGGGATAAAGAAGGAATAGCCGTTCCTATTGATTTTATGTCTGTTCCAGATGAAGTTGCTTATATACTAAATGATTGTAAGCCTTCTGTTGTATTCTGTTCAGAAGCCACAGAAGAAGTTTTACTTGAAGCAGTTAAAAAATTAGACTATAAACCAGAAATAAAAAAATTTGAAAGCCTGAATCTGAAAGATGCTGAAGAAACAGCCCTAACCCAAAACGATAAAAACGAAGTGGCAGCCATCATCTACACATCAGGAACGACAGGAAATCCAAAAGGTGTGATGTTAACATTTGATAACTTTCTCTCAAATTTAGAAGAAATAGAAAAAACGAACATAGCCGACAAAAATGACAGGACGGTGGCAATTTTACCTTTTCACCATGCATATCCGTTAACATTAACAATGCTTTCACCTTTATATTTAGGTGCAGGAATATCTTTTTTAGAAGAGCTTTCATCAGAGGCGATTTTAAATACATTAAAAAGAGATAAAATAACCGTTCTTATCGGAGTTCCGAGATTATACACCCTTTTTCACAGGAATATTTTTGAAAAAATCAATTCAAACTTTTTAGCAAAAAATCTGTTCAAACTGGCAAAAAAGATAAACAACCAGCAATTAAGCAGAAAAATTTTCAATAAAGTCCATCAAGCATTTGGTGGAAACATCAAATATTTTGTATCAGGCGGTGCAAAATTAGACGAAGAAATAGCAAAAGATCTATGGGCTTTAGGTTTTACCATTTTAGAAGGTTATGGACTTACAGAAACATCGCCTATCATCTCTTTCAACAGACCGAACAAGATTAAATTAGGTTCCGTAGGGATTCCTCTGGAAGATGTAGAAGTTAAGATTGTTGAAGATGAAATTGTTGTAAAAGGCAGAAATGTGATGAAAGGCTATTACAATAAGCCAGAAGAAACTGCAGAGGTGTTGAAAGACGGCTGGCTATACACAGGGGACTTAGGAAAAATAGATGAAGATGGATTTTTATATGTAACAGGCAGAAAAAAAGAGATCATAGTTTTACCAAGCGGAAAAAATATAAATCCAGAAGAAATTGAAAATAAAATACTGAAAATGACAGACCTTATATCTGAAATGGCCGTTATGATGCATAACAACCAGCTGATTGCCCTTATCTATCCAGATCTGAAAAAAGTAAAACAGGAAAATATTTTAAACATAGAAGAGACATTAAAATGGCAGGTGATAGACAAATATAACCAGTCTGTCCCACCATACAAAAGAATTTCAGGGATAAAAATAATAAATAGAGAACTTCCAAAAACAAGATTAGGAAAAATCAGAAGATTTTTATTACCAAAATTTATAGAAGAGATAGAAAAGAAAAAGCCTGAGGAAATAGAAGAACCTTCATTTGAAGAGTATAGGTTGATAAAAAACTATCTTTCAAAGGTAGTAAACAGAGAAGTTTATCCTGATGAACATCTTGAAATCGATTTAGGAATGGACTCTCTGGAAAAGGTTGAATTTCAAGTTTTTGTGGAAAAAACATTTGGAATAAAACTTACAGATGAAGACCTTGCCAACCACCCGACGGTCAAAGAGATTTCCGAGTTTATAAGAAAGAAAAAAACAAAAGTCCAGTATGAAGAGATAAACTGGAAAAAGGTTTTCGAAGAAGACCTGCCGATAGAAATATCTGAAAGTCCTACAGGGGTTTTATTGTTCAAAAAAATTATTAAACCTATTGCCAGAACATATTTCAGATTGGAAGTTTCTGGAACAGAAAACATTCCAGATTCACCTTTTATTCTGGCTCCAAACCATCAAAGCTACCTTGACGGATTTTTGATTTTGGCTTCCGTTCCTGATAAAACGGCTAAAGATCTGTATTTCCTCGCAGAAGAATCTAACTTTAAGTCTTCTTTTAGAAAATGGCTGGCGAAACATTTTCATATACTCTTAATAAACATAAACAAAAACCTGAAAGAATCCCTCCAAAAAACTGCAATGCTTTTAAAAATGAAAAAAAATGTTGTTATATTTCCTGAAGGGGCAAGAACCAGAGATGGAAACCTTCTGCCGTTTAAAAAATCTTTTGCTATCCTTTCTAAAGAGCTGAATGTTCCTGTTATTCCTGTGGTTATAAAAGGGGCATATCAATCTTTTCCGATAGGTGCAAAATTCCCAAAACCTGTGAAAATAGAGATAAAGTTTTTAAAGCCTATATATCCTGACGATAAAAGCTATGATGAGATAGTAAAAGAAGTAAGGGAAAAGATAGAAAAAGAACTGAAATGATTATCTTTTAAACTTTCTTTTTAAAACAGATAAAAAGAGAATCAGCATATCTTCTTTTAAAATATATAGAGAGATCACATAAACAACTATTCCACCTGATATTCCGATTAAAACCAGTAAAAACGAGCTGTAGATAAACAGTTTCAGTCCTAAAATGTATAAAAACATCAAAATAGAAGCTATTACCACTTTTATTCCTGTTATAGAAACTTCTTTAAACCTGACTGTGAAATCGTAATAAAAATATAGATAAACCAGAGTAACCAGAGCACCTATTGACGTTGCCAGAGATAAACCTAAAACACCTAACCCAAAAACAAATCCAAAAAGTATTGCAGATCCTATACTGACAACAACACCTGCAATCGTAGCATACAGAGGAGTTTTCATATCTTCCACTGCAAAAAATGCACTTTTAAATGGGCGGGATAATGCTATAAAGGGAAGACCTACTCCGTATCCAGCCAATGCCTGAAATGTGTAGTAAGTTTCTGTTTTTCCAAAAGAACCGTGAGCGAATAAAAGATCAATCATTTCTATTCCTAAAACAAGTATCCCGAATGTTGCAGGAACTGAGATGAACAGGGCGAGTTTAAGCCCTGTATTAAAATCCTCATCAAATTTATCAAACTGTTTTTTAGCAGAATATGCAGAAAGGGAAACAAGTAAAGCATTACCAATGCCAACTGCAAAAAGTCCGATAGGAAGCTGGAAAATTCTGTTTCCATAGTAAAGGTAGGAAATTGCACCCGAAAGTAAAAGAGAAGCAATTATTGTATCTATAAAAAATGAAAACTGATTTACACCAAAAGAAGCAAAAGCAGGAAGCATTTTTTTAAAAGTCTTTTTTAGTTCAGGATGAGTTGAAAAAGAAGGTTTTATTATCAGTTTTTCTTTTATAAGCAGAGGTATCTGGAGTAATACCTGCAAAACGCCACCGACCAGAGCCCCGTATGCAAGGGCATATATTCCGTAATAATTTGACAGGAATAAAGCAAAAAATATGAAAGAAAGATTTAAAAGAGCAGGTGAAACAGCAGGGATGAAAAATCTATTTTTCGTATTTAACATTCCTGTAAAAAAGGAAACCCATCCTATCAGGATAAGATAAGGAAACACTATTCTTATCAGTTCAACTGTTTTTTCGAAATTTCCTTTATTAACAAAACCAGGTGCTAAAACGGTGACTATGTAAGGGGCAAACATTATTACCACAAAAGTAAGAATTGCGAGAACAAGAGTATAAACGCTAAATAAAGAAGAGGCATACCTTAAAGCCTCTTTTTCAGATTTTTTTCTTAGATCTGTAAAAGTAGGTATAAATGCTGCACTGAAACTTCCTTCTGCCAGTAACTGTCTGAAGGTATTAGGTAATTTCCATGCCACAAAAAATGCATCTGTTAACTGATTTGCTCCGAAGATACTTGCAATAACCGCATCCCTGATATAACCAAGGATACGGCTTATTAAAGTTGCCAGTGCATGAAAAAATGTGTTTGATATAAATTTCATTTATTTTGAAGATTTTTTGTAATTTGCATCAATTTCAAATTCTTTAGAAAGAATTATTTTTTTCCCATTTTTATTAAAAACGGTAATCCTCACTTCATATTTTCCTGGTTTTACCTGCTTTCCGTCTATATTTTTTTGTTTCCAGCACCACTTTTTAGACTGTCCTTTTTTAAGTTTGACTATTACCTGGGCTGCGATTGGTGAATATACTATTTTTTTATCTTTAATGTTCTGTTTTCTCTCTGAAGGTAAAAGGTATCTTTTATCAACCTTTTCTTCCCTTAAAATAGCCCACGGTGCTGAAGAAGGGAGATAGATCATATCTTCAGAAATATTTTTTAGACTGAAGCAAACCTTTTCCCCTTCCTTGAATTTTTCTTTTTCTGTCTTAAATTCTACATTCTGCCCATAAGCAGAAAAATAACTGTAAAATATAGTTAGAACAAAAAAGATTTTTAAACTATTTTTCATAATTTAACCCCGAAAGTTGAGTTTTTAAACTATATTTTAACATTAAAATTGAAAATTAAAGGAGTCATAAAATGTATAGAGTAGCAATAGTAGGAAGACCGAATGTTGGAAAGTCTTCTTTATTTAATAGAATAATTAGACAGAGAAAGTCTATCATTGAAGATATACCAGGTGTAACAAGGGATAGAATTGTCTCTCAGGCTGATTGGAGAGGTGTAGATTTTGAGCTTGTTGATACAGGAGGATTTTTGTCAGGAGATGATGATAAATTCGCCCCTTACATAAGAAAACAGATAGAAAAAGAGCTTGAAAACTCGGATATTTTTATATTTACGGTGGATGCCCAGTCTGGACTAACACCTATGGATAAAGAGATAGCAAAACTTCTACATAAAACAGAAAAGCCTGTTTATGTTGCAGTTAATAAAGCTGATAATCTGAAACAGGAAGAAAATATTTATGAATTTTATGAATTAGGATTTGATAAAGTTTTTCCCGTGTCTGCAATACAGAGAACAGGTGTGGCTGAGCTTTTAGATGAGATTGTTGATTATATAAAAGAACATCCAAAAGATGAGGAAGAAAAAAAGAAAAAGAAAAAAGATGAAACAAAAGACGCCATAAAAGTTGCAATTGTTGGGAAACCTAATGCAGGAAAATCTTCTTTGTTAAATGCCATCTTAGGTGAAGAAAGGGTTCTGGTATCTGACATTCCAGGAACAACAAGAGACACAGTTGATACACTTTACCAGTGGAAAGATAAAAAATTCTTATTCTTAGATACAGCCGGTATGAAGAAAAAATCAAAAGTTGAATACGGTGTAGACTTCTTCAGCACAGGGAGAACACTTGACGCCATTAAAAAAGCTGATGTTGTTGTTCTGGTTATCGATGCACAGCAAGGGGCCACAGAACAGGATACCAAAATCGCCCATCTTATACAGAAATACACAAAACCTGCAGTGATTGTAATAAACAAGATAGAT
>JALVEZ010000123.1 GCA_027030405.1 Hydrogenothermaceae bacterium
TTGATTCTTAGTCCATTTAACGTCAATATCCTTTATATCCCATATAGTTCAGATAAAACACTTCTTCCTTGATTTCTTCGTAAAGTTTCATTATTTCCTTTATATCCCATATAGTTCAGATAAAACGAATCACTTGAAAAAACAAATAAATTACCTTTTTAAACTTTATATCCCATATAGTTCAGATAAAACCCCTCTTACCAAATTTATTCCAGAGAGGCAGTATTTCTTTATATCCCATATAGTTCAGATAAAACTGAAAGACAACAGAACGCTTGGATATGAGGAAGGTTCTATCTTTATATCCCATATAGTTCAGATAAAACAGACCTGCTTGCCAAAATGATACCAGACCCTGAAAACTTTATATCCCATATAGTTCAGATAAAACACAGAAAAAGACCTTGATGGAATTAAAGTTCCATCACTTTATATCCCATATAGTTCAGATAAAACTATAGAAACCTTTGATGCTTTTGTTTTAGCATCATCTTCTTTATATCCCATATAGTTCAGATAAAACAATTAATTTTGTATAACTATATAAACTAAAATTTTGGCTTTATATCCCATATAGTTCAGATAAAACCTTAAGAAAAGATTTGAAGAATATTCTAGACTCTAACTTTATATCCCATATAGTTCAGATAAAACAACAAAAAAGGTTATTCCTACAAAGACAAAGAACCCTTTATATCCCATATAGTTCAGATAAAACGACGATGAAACACTTATCAAATTTAAGCAAATCAAAACTTTATATCCCATATAGTTCAGATAAAACAATATATATATTGTCAAATTCATGTATAAAAACATTTACTTTATATCCCATATAGTTCAGATAAAACCCGTTTCTAATTTTATTGATTTGGAAACCAAAATTTCTTTATATCCCATATAGTTCAGATAAAACTCCATAATTTTTCCAAGTTGGAATAATTTTCTTTCTCTTTATATCCCATATAGTTCAGATAAAACTGTATCATTTTTAAAACTTTATCAAATTGTTGATGCTTTATATCCCATATAGTTCAGATAAAACGAAACTATCGGACAAGTGGCAATTGCAAGTGTATATTTCTTTATATCCCATATAGTTCAGATAAAACGTTGGTAAAGACGATACTGTTAGATACAAAAAAGGAATTCTTTATATCCCATATAGTTCAGATAAAACATGAACAGCTATTTCCCCAAAAAGCTTTGACCTATAAGACTTTATATCCCATATAGTTCAGATAAAACTGTTATTGCCCTTGCTATAAAAGAAGTAAATCTTGCCATACTTTATATCCCATATAGTTCAGATAAAACCCGTTAAATAATAGTAATAAAAAAATTTAAAATAAGCAAGTAGTTTAGGTAATTTCCGAAGATTTTTAGAAAATTAAAAATCCTCGCAAAAGGTATAAATTTGCATTAACCCTCCAGTAATGCAATTATATTTATTAGCATAATTTAATAATTCTTGATACTCAAGGCTTAAAAATCTGAGTGTAATAGACTCAGAATGCATTATGACATGGAAGTCAAAACGAACTTCCTACAAAAAAATTAAATCAACCATATTCAATTGCCAAATATCCACCTATTGCCATTTCAGTAAAAAAGTTTATTATACATAAACCAACATTTTTATATTACAATCTTAGAAAAAATAAAGCAATAAATGGTGAAATAAATGGCAAACAAATTAAAGCAAGGAACAAGATGTACAATATGCAAATCAAAAGGGCAGAATAACAAAGCAGTAGTATATCTGCCTCACCATAGATTGGCACTGTGTAAACCACATTATATAGAATGGTTTGAAAAAAGAACACAAAAAACGATAAAAGAGTTCAAAATGTTTAAACCAGACGAAAAAATACTGGTAGCAGTATCAGGTGGAAAAGATAGCCTTGCCTTATGGAATGCACTTACTAAACTCGGTTATGAAGCAGATGGTTTTTATATAGATCTGGGAATAGGAGAATATTCTGAAGAATCAAAACAACTATCAATTGACTTTGCAAATAGAATAGGAAGAAAACTTCATATAGTTCCTATGAAAGAAAAAATAGCACCTATCCCTACAATAAAAGAATCAACAAAAAGACCAGCTTGCTCAGCCTGTGGAACCGTAAAAAGATACTATATGAATAAAATAGCAAAAGACCTTGGATATAGCGTAATTGCAACAGGACATAATCTTGACGATGAAGTTGCTACTCTTTTTGGAAATACCCTTGGATGGGACATAAACTATTTAAAAAGACAGTATCCAGTTTTGGAAGAAGAAAACGGTTTTGTTAGAAAAGTAAAACCCCTTTGTAAAATAACAGAAAAAGAAAGTGCATTATACTCATTTTTTAACGATATAGAATACATAGAATATGAATGTCCATTCTCAGAAGGAGCTTCTTCTATAGAATACAAAGAGCTTTGGTCTAAAATAGAAGAGCAGTCTCCAGGATCAAAACTAAGATTTTATTCAGAGTTTTTGAAAAAAATGCATCCTATCCTTAATACTGAAAATGAAAAAATAGGACATTCGGAAATTAAAAAATGCTTGATATGTGGAGAACCTTCTTATAACGATATATGTAGCGTATGTAAACTAAAAGAAAAAGTTAAATCAAAAACAGCAAAAGCCTGATTAATCTATTTTCCACATTTTCTCAAGAACAGATATATCCTGTCTGTTCCTGAGATTTTTTAACATATCCACGTAATAATCTTTCATTTCATAAAGAAATCCAAAGTCAGGATGCTGAATTTTGAGCTGTTGATTTTCCTTTTGTATCAAAAGAACACATTCACCACCATCATTAAAAAAAGTAAGGACGGTTCCATCTTTATATCTTATTTCTTTTATTATTTTTTTATCCATAATATCCTCAAATTTTGATTTGATAAATATTAATATATATCCGTTTGAAAAAATTAATAGAACATGTAATAGAACGAAAGTCTTGACAAATTCTTCAACATTACCTACTATTATAAGTAGTAAAATATCAAGGAGGATGTGATGAAAAGAATATTTCAATTTTTGGTTTTAATCTTAGTTTCTTCTTTCCTTGTGGCTTGTTCTCAGGGAAAACCAGCTTATAAAAAAGAGCTTCAATCTGGAGGATACAAAGCAATTATAACATCTGATCAACCACCACATGTGGGAATAAACAAATGGAAAATAAAAATTTACGGCCCAGATGGAAAGTTGCTGACAGGAGCTAAAGTTTCAGTGAACGGATATATGCCTCCCATGCCTGGAATGCCTGAAATGAGCTTTGATTATCCAGTAAAGGATAAAGGTTCTTACTACGAAGCAGATGTTAATCTGTCTATGGCAGGAACATGGCAGATCACTATAAAAGCTGAGAAAAATGGACAGGTTGTAACGTTTAAATTCGGCTTTAATTTATAAGAGGTGGACTATTATGGTAATGGAATTTTTTAAAAAAGGCTTTAAAACACTAAAGTTTAAAAATAAAAAACCTTCTCCTTTCGGAGATTTAGAAGAAAAAATAATGGAAATCCTGTGGGAAAAGAAAGAAGCCACAGTTAGACAGATAAAAGATGAACTCTCGAAGGATAAAGAAAAATATGCATACACAACGATAATGACTATTATGGATAGGTTGTATAAAAAAGGTATTTTAGACAGAAGAAAAGAGGGAAAGGGATACATATATTTCCCTCGCGTTTCTAAAGAAGAGTTTGAAAAGTTAGTCACAGAGAAAGTTATATCTGATATAGTAAAAGCTCATCCTGAAACAGCTATTGCTGCATTTGGCGGAGTGATAGAAGAACTTTCAGAAGATGAGATAAAAAAACTAAAAGAGATGATTGATAAAAAGGTAAAGTAATGCTCAAGAAAAGCGATTTTGTTTTGTTGTCCTTTTTTGTGACGGTGGGACTATATCTTTATTACTACTATTTTCTTATTTCTGATCTTCCAGTATGGGTTAATGATCTAAAGGCCTGCGGTTCTGTTATGGAGTTAGGAAGTTTTATAAAAGGACATCTGAACATTTTTGCCTATCTTTTCATAACTGGAGTTATGACATTTTTTATTTTAAAAACCATTTATAAATTTTTCATCAATTTAAAAGAGTATTTTCGCTTACAAAAATATATAAAAAAACACACAATTAAAAGATACAAAAATCTCCGAATAATCGATACAAAAGACAACATAGCTTTCAGTTTTGGGATTTTTAAAACTGGAATAGCTTTATCTAAAAATTTATTTGAAAACTTTTCAAAAAAAGAAATAAAAAATATATATCTTCACGAAAAAGGACATCTCCTGAATGGAGACAGTTATAAACTCTTCATATTTTCTATTCTGGCAAACCTTTTTCCATCAAAGTTAAGGGATAAACTTATTAAAGATTTTTCACTTTTAAAAGAAGTTGAAGCAGATGATTACTGTTCAGAAAAGACTGATAAAATCCAGTTAGCTCAGACAATACTCAAGTTTTATTCAGTTCAGGCAAATCTCCATATACCTATGATGAACAGCTATATAGAAACAAGAATAAAATTTTTAACTGAAGAACTGAATTATAAAAAAATCAATCCTCAAAATGTGTACTTTACATTCTTAGCATTATTAATCTTCTTCCTTTTACTGTCTTATCTTTTCCAATACTGCTTATGTGGCATGTCCTCTTTTATGTCATTTTAAAGAATTTCAGACCTTCAAATCTATAAACTTTTAAGAATACCTGTCGAAACATTATTTAGAAAATTCTTTGGAGAACATAAAAATGGTTATAAAAAATGTGAGGGACTTTGTTTATCAATTGACAGGAAACTACTATTCAGAAGATAGATTACATTCTTTAAAACAAAAAGCAGCTCAAATGCTGAAGGATAAAGGTATCATCTCAAGTGTTAATGAAGTTGATGGAAAGTTAGAAGTTTTATTGAGGGACAAGGAGCTTGCAGATGAGCTTATCAGTTATATCACCATAAATGAAACAAGTTTTTTCAGACATATTGATCAGATTAATACATTTAAAGATCATTTTCTAAAAGATATTCTAAAAAATCCCACAGGAAAAGTATTAAGTGCTGGATGTTCCACAGGAGAGGAACCTTATACACTCGCCATGATTTCTTTAAGTATCCAACCTACTCTCAGAAACAAAAGAATTTTCGGAATAGATATAAGCACAAGAGCTTTAAATGTTGCAAAAAAAGGTGAATATCCTGCACGATATGAGAGATACATTCCAAAAGAGTATAAAAAGTATGTAGAAATAGACGGGAGAACTCTAAAAATAAAAGATGAAGTCAAGAAAATAGTTGATTTTCATAAAGGGAATTTAGTAGCATCTCAATGTATGTATAAAGGTCAGTTCTCTGCTGTGTTCTTTAGAAATGTTTTGATTTATTTCACTGAAGAGAAAAAAAGAAAAGCACTTGAAAATCTCCATAAATCTTTGAAAAAAGATGGTGTTTTGGTATTGGCACCGACGGAGACAGTTGGAATAAAAAATCAAGATTTATTTGAACCGTTCAAAATAGGCAGATTTGTATTTTTCAGAAAAAAATAAAACCCTGCCTTTAAAATCTTTCAAAAAATCTCGATTTTTAGTAGGTCTTACAGTAATCAATTCTTCCTGAAATATTTTTATTCTCCTCGAAATTTTTTCTAAAGTAATACTGTATTTTTACGAATTTATATTTAAGAAAATTATTAATTACCTTCTTATAAGGTTATGAACTTTAGGAGGGAGGTTAATAATTTTTGAGTAAAGTTATTAATTTTTTAGGGGGGTACAAAGATGGTAAAAGTTTTAATTGTTGACGACTCACCAACTGCTCGACTTGCTATCACGAAAATGCTGAAAGATGACAAGGAAATCCGTATTGTTGGAACGGCGTCAAATGGTAGAGAAGCCATCGAAAAGGTGAAAAGGTTAAAACCTGATATTGTTACGTTAGATATCGAAATGCCTGTTATGAACGGACTTGATGCACTTCCAGAGATCAAAAAAGCATGTTCAGATTGTAAAGTTATCGTTGTAAGCACGCTAACTGCAGCAGGAACAGAAGCCACACTAAAAGCCTGTGAACTTGGAGCAGATGAATACATTACAAAACCGAAAGATGTTTTTGAGATGATGGCGATCAAGGATATTGTAAAAAAGAGGATTAAAGCTCTTGTTCATTCAAAAGAAGAAAAAAAGTCAGCATCAAAACTTCAAAACAAGATCAAAACTTCACAACCTAGAGAAACTCAAAACATAGAACCAGACCACGATATAAGAATTATAGGTATAAATAGTTCTACAGGTGGCCCTAAGGTTTTAATGTCTATAATTCCTGCGCTACCTAAAAACTTTCCTGTCCCTATCGTGATAGCACAGCATATGGCAAAGAATTTCACAAAAACATTTGCCGAACACCTTGATAAAAAGAGTAAAGTGATCGTCAAAGAAGCAGAACAAGGTGAAAGAATTAGAGATGGTGTTGTTTATGTATCTAAAGGCGGAACAAATATGGTAGTAACGGAAGATAAAACCATCCATTATGTAAATGTCAAAACAAGATTTAGACCATCAGGCGATCTTCTTTTTGAATCTATAGCCAATACATACGGTGATATGTCTGCTGGTATTGTTTTAACGGGAATGGGAAACGATGGTTCTCAAGGAATAGTAAAGATTAAAGAAGCAGGTGGAATAACCATTGCTGAAGATCTTGAATCTGCCACTGTTCCAACTATGCCTAAAAAGGCTATCGAAACTGGAAAAGTTGATTACATTCTATCTCCAGAGGAGATTAAAGAATTTTTAATGTCTCTAGTCAAAGTTAGACAGGCAAGATTTTAACCTTGCCTGTTTTTTTATTTTATATCTCTTCCAAGATAAGTTCTATTTTCTGGATATCGTAAATTGATGTATCAACAAATCTATTAATTTTTTTACTGTTATCCATTCTGTCTTTTAGATTATAAGATAATGTTTCTATTTCTCCTTTTGCTGATTGAACAAGATCGCTCATTTGTGAGAATAGTATTACAAATCCCTGCCCTGTCCCTACAAAATGTGCAGATTCTATTATTCCGTTTGTGTGGATGAAGTTCAGTCTTTTTATTAACATCTCAAGATTATTAATCTCATTATAAATTTTAAATAAAGATTTATTCAGTCCTTTTAAAAGCTCTGCAATGTTGGATAAATAATCTTTCATTAGGTTTATCAGATCAATGAGATTTTCTTTTATCATATAGATAGAAGAAATATCATCTGTATCGTGTTGATTTTCCAAAATCTCTTTAACAAAACTTTCCACCATATTTGTCTGGAGTTTTAGATAGTTTATATTTAATGTGTTTTCGCTAAGTTCGTTTGCTATCTGTGTTATGGTATTTACCATTCTTTTCATATTTCTTTCTATCATAGAAGTGTTTTCCCTCATCTCTTTAGATAAGACTGAAAAAGATACACCGACGTCTTTTACTTTGTATGATTCAATTGATGCGTTTAGAGAAAGTAAAATGATATCATCTGCAAGCCTTGATATATACTTGGCTTTTTCTTCTAATTCGTCTTTAAGAGAAACATATCTCTTTAATTCATTAAAAGCGTCGTTAAATTCTGCATAAATTCTATCAGATATTATCTTTATTCTTTCAAATTTTCTCAAGACTGGATTTTCAGAAGATACTTTTGCCACAAATCCTGTGAAATCTTCTTCTACAATATTTGTATCAAGATTTAGGAGTTTTTCTCTAGATTTTATTTCTTCTTCTAAAGCTTTCCTCATAAAATCATCATAATCTTTAAAACCGTGTTCTTTTAAGAAGTTTAATAGATACTGATATGAAGCTTCTACTCCTTCTTCTTTTTCTATTTTTAAAAGTTCTTTATAAAGGTCAGGAATTATTTCAAACATCTTACTTGAAGGTTTTATTCTGATTGAAAGATATTTTATTGTTTCACCGTTTCTATTTTTCAAAGGAAAAACTGCTGCAAGGACCCAGTAGTAGCTACCATCTTTAGACAGATTTTTTACATATGCAACAATAGTTTTATCTGCCTTTATATAGTCCCATAGCAGTTTGAAGATTATTTTAGGCATATCTGGATGTCTTATTATGTTGTGCGGACTTCCTACCAGTTCTTCAAATTCGTATCCGCTTAATCTTGTGAATACTTCGTTTCCATACTGGATTATTCCTTTTAAATCTGTTGTTGAGAAAAATATCTCATCAAGTTCAAACTTTTTTTCAATATTTTTTGGAATTACTTTTGTTTTGCTCATAACTCACCTCTTACTGCCTGTTTTTGTCTCTTCTTGGCAACAATAGAGTAAAGTTGTAAAAGTAGATTTATGATATCGCTTGAGTTTTCTAACATTTCTGATACAAGTTCGTATGCCTGCTCACCTTCTCCTTCTTTCGCTTTTTGTATAGCTTCTATTCCAAGTCTATGGATTTTAGCATGTGCTGGCTCCATTTCTTTGAATATCCTTTCTGCTTCTTCACCGTACTGCTTGATTTCTTCAGGCCCTTCGCCATAATACCATTTACCTAATTTACATCCTGTATGGTCTGTTGGTGTCCAGTCCATTTTACCTTCTATGGTGAGTGCAACATTTTCCATCCAGTTTGCGTGGTCAACAACTCTTTTAAGAAGCTCAACTTCCAAGCCTTCTTTTATAGAAGACATAAGTTCCCATGCTTCAGAACCATTTTCCAATCCTTCAAAAGCAACTTTGTCTAATATCTCTGCAATTTTTCTAACTTGGATAATTCCTTCGTCCAATCGTTTAGTGTTATCTGCAACTGTAGCTATAACCTGAGCTTGTTCTTCTGTAGCTGCAGTTTGTCTTGAAATCATATCGTACATATCGTGGTTTGCTTCTTTTATTTTTGCAAATATTTCTGTTACTGCAGCTGCTAAATCAACTGTATTCTGGACGATGTTTTTGGCATTGTCCACTTCGGAAGAAGTGTTATCCATCTCTTCAACGATTGAAGTTATTACTCTTCTGATATCATTTGCACTGTTTGATGTTTTCTCTGCTAATTTTCTAACTTCATCTGCAACAACTGCAAATCCTCTTCCTACTTCTCCTGCTCTTGCTGCTTCAATTGCTGCATTTAGGGCGAGGAGGTTTGTCTGTTCTGTGATCTCAAGGATTACATTTAGGACATTATCTACTTTACTGATTCTTTTCTTAAGTTGTTCAGTTGATTGTTGTAGCTGATCCATAACTTTTGCAGACTGGGCGATACTATCAACTGATCTGTCGATTGCCTGTTCACCTTCTTCTACAAGGTGGGTTACTTCTTTTTGAGAATTCATTATTTCAAGGTTTGAGTTTGCAAGGTCGTTAATTGATATGTTTATTTCGTCTATTGCATTCACTATTTCATCTAACTCGTGTTTAAACACGTCAAGTCTGTTTCTGAGTTTGAATGTGTTCCCACCGATTACTGATGATAGATATATAGATTTTGTGATTTTTGGAGAAGCTTTGAATAATACGTTATCCAGCCTTCTATTAGATGTTGCGTCTATCCACGTTGAAGCATATCCAACTATTTTTCCTTCAGAATCTGTTACTGCAAATCTGTTTGATTCGATTATATATTTTCCTACTGGGATATCTGCATTTTTCTTAATTTCTCCAGGCTGTAAGTTTTTAAACAGTTGTTTTATTCTTTCTGGATCTTTATGGAACTGATGAATTGAAACTCCTAACGGATTTGACCAATCTATGTTGTATCCGAACTGTTTATTTATCTCATCTCCAATTTTTTGTAATATTTCTCTACCTTTCTTGTTTACGTAAATCAGTTTGTTTCCATCTTTACCAGGTTTAAACTCTGTATCTGCAATAAATATCCCTTCTGATTGGAGATAATCTAAAATTTCCCATCCTTCATGGGCTTTATCTCTGAATTCCTTCAGCTGTTTCTGTAAGTCTTCAAGCTCTTTCTGGAATTTTAGAGCTGCATCGTGTTTGAAGTTTACCTGTTCTATCAAGTCCTGAACTTCTTTTTCCTTTTTTTCTAATTCTTCCTGAAGTTTTTCAAGTTCAAAATCTTTTTCCCTCAGTTTTTGTTCTAACTGAGCAATTATTTCTTCTTTTTTTTCAACAGTTTCTTTGAGCTGATCTATTACGGAATAAAGCTCTTTTTTTACGAAGATTCCCATTTTTTCGTCCCTCCAGATATTAACTTACTGCTAATGAATCAAATATTTTTTCTATTTTTTCTTTAAGAGTTTCTGCTGTGAATGGTTTTACAACATAGTTGTTTACACCTGCTTTGATTGCCATTATTACGTTTTCTTTCTTTGCTTCTGCTGTTACCATCAGAACAGGAAGATGTTTTAAGTTCTCATTTGCTCTTATCGCCTGAACAAGTTCTATACCTGTCATATTAGGCATATTCCAGTCAGTTATGACAAAATCGTAATGTCCTTTTTCTAATTTTTGTAATGCCACTTTGCCATCTTCAGCTTCATCAATATTTGTAAAACCTAACTGTTCTAACAAACTTTTTATAATCCTTCTCATGGTTGCCATATCATCTACTACCAGTATTTTTATGTCTGGATTTGGTAAAGCCATTTTATTCTGTCCTCCTAAAATTTATTTTTTAATTGCGTATTCATGGACTAACTGTATAAGGTCAGGTGCGTCAAATTTCACCAGATGGGCATCTGCACCGACGAATTTACTTTTATCTACAGTAGCTTTATCGGAAAGAGATGTGTTTATGATTACAGGTATTTTTGAAAGTTCTGGATGTTCTTTTATTTTTTTTGTAAATGTTAATCCATCCATACCTGGCATTTCTATATCGCTGATTATAAGCTGAACAAAATCTGACAAATCCTTTCCCTGTGAGTGTGCCTGTTCTAAAAGTTTTTCTAAAAATTCAATTCCTTCTAAGCCATTCTCTGCTTCATAAACATTGTGTCCATCTTTTACAAGTATTCTCTTTATTATCTTTCTTGCTACTGGACTATCGTCTAATATGAGAATATCAAATGTTCCTTTTCTTTCTACCTGTTGTTCACTTACTTCTTCCTGTACTCCGAATATTCTTATCATTCCTAATTCATCTAAAATTCCTTCAAAGTCTAAAAGAAGTAAAAGTTCGTTCTGTTCTATTTCTATTACACCGACAACTTTTCCACCTAATTTTTCCTGAACACTTATAGGTGGTTTTTGTATATCTTTCCATCTTATTCTTCTTATTCTTTTTGCTTCGTGGACAATTACTCCAACCACTTCTCTTAGAAATTCCATAACGATGACATATTTCCCTGCCCCTTCTGGTTCTTTTATCTTCATCCATTTGGCAAGGTTGACTATCGGGACAACTTCCCCTCTTATCTTTGCAACACCTTCTACTTCTGGAGGCATTCCTGGAGATTTCACTATATTTTCTGGTCTGAGTATCACCTCTTTAACTTTTGCAACATTTACTCCTAAAATCCATTCATATTTCATATCATTGTCAAGCATTTCAAACATTCTAAAATCAATTATTTCTAATTCGTTTGCCCCTGTTTCAAGTATCTTTGGCAGTGCATTTTTTTTCTTTAGCATCTTCCTTCCTCTTTATTTAAGATTTCTTTATTAAAGATTTTTGAAACATCAAGGATGATTAAAAGTTCTGGATTCTCTTTTTTTATCATTACTACTCCCTGTATAAACTCTGGATCTATTCCAACAGAGTTCATAGGAGGAGGTAGAACTTCTTCATTGTTTATCACCGTTGCACCTTCGATCACATCAACTGTAACACCTATATATCCCACCTCCGTATCAATAACAACTATCATCAGCTCATCAATGTCTCTTTCTTCTTTTTCTGGAATACCTAACTTCTCTTTTAAAGAAACAATCGGGATGATATTTCCTCTCAGGTTCATTACTCCTAAGATGTAGTGGGGAGTTTTAGGAACTGGAGTTATATCAAAACTTTTTGTTATTTTTATTACGCTTTTTATATCTATGCCGATAAGTTCGTCGTTAAGTCTGAATGTTATGGCTCTTCTTTCGGAACTATCTTCATTTAGATGTTCTTCTTTAATTCCTAATACTTTTGTTTCTGTCATAGCATCGCTCCTGCAAAACTGTTTTTGACGTCTGTTATTAAAGAGTTTGCATCGATTATAAGAACAACTCTTCCATCTCCTGTGATTGTTGCCCCTGCAACACCAGGAACATCGCTAAGGAGTTGTCCTAATGGTTTAATAACGATTTCCTCTTCCCCGTATAAATCTTCTATTGCTATTGCAATATTCTTTTCGCCAATTTTTACGATAACGATAAATTCTTTTTCTCTCTCATCTTCCATCTCAAAAAGTTCATTTAAAGTGAATAATAGGTGAACTTCATCTCGGAGCATAAATGATTTGAAGTTTCCAACATTTTTTATGGCATCTTTGTTGTATCTTACGATTTCCACCACAGAATAGAGAGGAATTGCAAAAATTCTGTTGTTTATGCCTACCATTAATGTTCTGATTATAGCTACGGTAAGAGGCAGTTTCATAACTATTTTTGTGCCTTTGCCCATTTCACTGTCTATCTCGATATTCCCTCTCAGTGAATGGATGGTAGATGCTACAACATCCATTCCAACGCCTCTTCCTGATACATCACTTATCTGATCAGCTGTAGAAAATCCTGGAAGGAATATAAGTTCGTAAGCCTCTTTATCTGACATGTTTTCTGCCTGTTCTTCAGTTATCAATCCTTTTTCTATTGCTTTCTTTTTTACAACTTCTGGATTAATTCCTTTCCCATCATCTTCTATGGAAATTACAATTCTGTCTCCTTCTTGAAGGGCAGAAAGTTTTATGGTTCCTACTTCTGGTTTGCCCATCATTACTCTTTCTTCTGGTGTTTCTATTCCGTGGTCTAATGAGTTTCTTACAAGGTGAATAAGAGGATCTTCAAGTTTATCTAAAATACTTCTGTCTATTTCTGTATCTTCACCTTCTAATATCAATTGAACTTTTTTATTCAGTTTCTTAGCCAAATCCCTAACAACACGAGGGAATTTACTGAATATCTTTTTCACAGGCTGCATTCTCAGTCTCATCACTGCATCTTGAAGATCACTGACCGTTCTGCTCATGCCTGTTATTGCTTCGATTAGGTTTTCATTTATTTCCTGATTTGATCCTATTTCCAGAGTAGAGGAAAGTTTTACGATTCTGTTTCTGTCTAAAACAAGTTCTCCTACAAGGTTCATAAGTGTTTCTACTCTTTCAACATCAACTCTGATAACTTCGCTTTTTTCATCTTTTTGTTTTTTCGATTTTGGTTTATTTTCTTTTTTGTTTGTTGGTTTTGGCTCTTCTTTTTTCTCTTCTTTTTTTAGAAGATCCTGAACATCTTTACCTTCTTCTATAATCTTTTCTAATTTTTCTACAACTTCTAACGATGGTCTTTTGTCTGGAGGTAAAAGAATCAGTTCTTCTAAAATATCTCCTAAATTTTTTCCAGGATATTGGAGTATAAGATTTTTTATATCTTCATCTACACCGTCTGCAAATTCAAGCTTTGGTTTGTTTTCCTGTCCTTTACTCTGAGGTTGATCTGAACTTCCAATAGTTTCTGTGTTGTTTTCGGAAACAGAAGAAGGCGAACCACCATTTAAAATTGCCTCAAGTTTTTGAACGATATTAACTACTTCATCTTCGTCTGGTATTTCTCCTTCGTCTCTTAATCTCTCTATACCTTCTTTGAGCTTATCTATACCTTCTAATATGGTATCCATCATCTCAGAATCTAATGTCAGTTCGCCGTTTCTCAGCTTGTTGAATATATCTTCTATTTTGTGGGCTATTTCTACTATAGATGTTAGACCTAAGAAACCTGCTCCACCTTTTAACGTATGCATACCTCTAAAAATCTTATTTAAAAGATCAGTATCCGTCGGATCATCCTCTAATGCGATTAAATCCTGATCAAGATTTTGTATTATCTCTTCTGCTTCGACAAGAAATTCTTCTAATATTTCTTTCATATCTTCTGGAATTTCTATTCTCATAGCTTCTCCCTCACAGTCCAAATTCTTCAAGAATGGAATCTACATCATTTTGTGTTACTTCTTTTTTCCATTCTAATTCTTTTAATTTTTCTTCCAATTCTTCTTTCTTTGATTGTGATGATTCTTCATTTATTCCAAATAGAAGTAAAAGTTTTAAAACCTCTTTTTCGATTTCTTCTAAAAAACTTCCGATTTTTAAGAGTCTTTGTGATGCTATATCCTGAAACTCAAGTTTAGTTAAATTGTCTATCAATGTTTGAATGATTGATTCTGTATAGTTTTCTATGCTTTCAAGAGCAGGATGATGAACACCTTCTTTTCTTAAAATACCAACTGCATTTAAAATTTGCTTTGCGTCGTTTATAGCTTCATTTGTGGAGTTTAAAATATTTGTTGTGGCTTCTTCACTTTCCTGAATAACTTGATTGATGTGCGAGCTAACTTTTTCAAAACCTGTTTTCTGGAAACTTAGTTTTTCAAGCTCCTTTTTATATTCCTCAATAATGTTAATAACCGTTTTGAGTTCGTTTTTGAAGTTATCGTTCATGGATATCCCTCCTGAAGTTTTAAAACTTCTTCGTTAAATTTTTTCTAATCTTTAATTATTTAGACTTCAATTCTTTAACTAAACTTTTGAATATCCAGAGTCGAAAGATTATGGAATTTATAGAAATCTTTTTGGGGTGTTAATGGTGAGTATAAAAGCAAAGATGATTTTGTCTATTGTAGTTGAAGTTCTTATGATATTTGCTCTTACTGAGTTTATACATATGAAGTTGTTAAAATACGACAGATTAAATAAACAGGTTTCATATCTTGACTCTTTTGAAGATGAATTAAGAGAACTTTTATACGCACCTGACCAGAAGGATATAAGACTATCCAATTTAGAAAAAATTAAAGAAAAAATTAAGAATTTAGATGAAGAAAATAGAACTTATGTATCCCTTGAAAACATAGTAGATACGTTGTCATCTCAGAATGATCCGAATATCACTTTTTTCTTAAAAAAAGTTTCAGAACTGAAATATAAAATAAAAAATGAAGCAGAAAATCTCTTGAAATTTTCTGCACTTTTAGTGGCAATTATTCCTCTTTTCAGTCTTGTTGTGATGGGAATAGGGACAACTGCTACTTATAAAAAGATAGTTTCTCCGATAGAAAAGATGAAAGGAGCAATGTCAGAAATACAGACAGGAAACATAACTAAAAAATTAGGGATAAACGAAGAAACTGAATTAGGACAGTTATCCCAGAGTTTTGATAGGTTTATAAACTGGATAAAAGGAACACTCGTAAAAATAATGGGATTTTCAAATGCAATATCTTCACAATCTACAGCACTTGTGTCCTATCTTTTTAACACAAAAAGAAAGAATTTAGAGTTAGAGGATAAATCTCTTGAACTTTCCCTATCTTCAGAAATACTTTCCCAATCTATTGAAAATGTTAATCTACAGATCAAAAAAATCTCAAACACCGTAAAAGAAGTTGAAAATTATGCGAATAAAGGATTTAAAAATGTTGATATTTCTATAAGAAATGTTGAGAACCTGGCAAACGGTGTTATTTCTTTACAGGATAAGATAGGAAATCTCAGTAAAAACTCTATGAAGATTCAGGAGATGGTAGAGATAATCAAAAGTATTGCAGATCAGACAAACCTCCTCGCCCTGAATGCAGCAATTGAAGCAGCAAGGGCAGGTGAACACGGAAAAGGTTTCTCCGTTGTGGCAGATGAAGTAAGAAGTCTTGCCAACAGAACGGTTGCGTCAACAGATGAGATAAGAGCCATAACATACGACATTGTCAATGCAATAGAAAATCTTGCACAGGCTTTAGATATGAAAATAGAAGAGGCAGAAGAAGTGAAAGTTAGAATAAATGAAACAAATGAAACATTACAAAACATAAAAAGTAAGATAGAAAATACAACAACCTTAGCAGAACAGATTTCGGATCTTGTTCAGGAACAAATAGCTTCGATTAACATTGTTAAACAAAATGTATCCTCAATAAGTTATGAAATAAACAATTTTGGAAATATATTCCAGAAACTTGAACAGGAAGTATTTAATACAATAGATACCATAAACCAGATGAATGAAAATTTAGTTCAGTTTAATGTAGGAAACTTTATAACCATATTCAAAGGAAAAACATACTTCGTAAATCTGATCACAAAGTTCTTAAAAGAAAATACAGATAACGATCTGGATTTAACAGAGTTTGAGAACTGGATAGAAAGAGATTTTAAAGATCTTACAAGAAATTATCTTGATCTGGAACATTATTATTCAGAAATGAGACAGGAATTTGAAAAACTCGTTAAAGAGATAAAAGAGATGAAAAAGTCAGAACAGTTTAATGAACAGATATTTAATAAATATATGGAATCTATCGAAAAGATATTAAGGATTTTTGACGAAAGCAAAAATATTATATTAGAGGCTGAACACTGAAAATGATTTTACAAAAAGGAAATAGATACAATGCCAGAATGGAAGTTGAAAGAAAGTGTTATGATAAAATTCAAGATGGAAAATTTGTTGTTATTTTCAGTTTTGATGTTGACGATTATGATGAAAACACAAACAGTGCAATAATTTCTAAAATAAATCCAATGCAGGTAAAAAACCTTTTTACAAAAAAGAAAAATTTTTATCTGTTATCAGAAAAAGATGATAAAGTTTACCAAACCTCAGCCAGTATAATTTCAGAAGAAAATAAGGATAGTTTCAAAATAGATATAAATACCGAAGATTCGTTAGTTGATCAGAGAAAATACCAGAGATATAGTTTCTGTCCAGAAGATTTAGGAGATTTTTTAGTTTATCAGAACGGAGATCTGATTTCACAGGAAGGTCATTTAGTAGAACTCAGTGCAAGGGGAGTAAAACTTTTCCTGCAAGATGATATTAATACTGATGATGGAATGATTGAGATATTTAATAAAGAGAATCAAAAATTCTTTGATATAGAACTGCGTGGCATTGAGAAAGTTCCAGATGGAACTCTCATAAGAGGTGAAATAACAAATCCTCACATCAACATTACAGAATTCATACTAAAGTCATATATTGATATTTATAAAAATATAATAAAGAACATGGGGTAAAAATGGCAGAAAATACATCAACACAAAATTTATCAGGGGCAGAAAAGGCGGCAATCTTTTTATCAGCTTTACCTGAAGATAAAACTGCAAAAGTTTTTCAATCTTTGAGAGACCACGAAATAGAGAAGATAATAAAAGCAATACTTGCTTTAGATGCACCTCCAAAAGAAGTGGTTAAGGCAGTTATACAGGAAGCTTACAATATTTTGAAAGAGACATCTCCGTTTAAGATAGCACCTGATCATCTTAAAAAGATTTTGGAACAATCACTTCCGCCTGATAAGCTACAAAAACTCTTGGAAGAAACTTTTATATCTGAAGAAGGAAAAACAATTTTTAAAGAGCTTGAAAAAATGGATCCTAAAATGGTTGCAGGTCTGATCCAGAATGAACATCCTCAGGTAATAGCTATGATTTTATCCCAGCTTTCACCTATGAAAGCAGCAGATATTATTCAGCATTTACCGAAAAGAATAGGTATAACAAATGTTCAGGAAGAGGTGATAAAGAGAATTGCCTCAATCGAAAAAATATCAACGCAGATGTTAAAAGTTGTTGCCGACTCTTTAGAAGAAGAGATTCTTACATTAGGAGCTGGAAAAGGAGAAACATTAAGCGGTATAGATATAGCAGCAGAAATAGTAAATAACCTTCCGAAAGATGTAGGACAGGAAATATTAGATGAAATCAGAAAAGAAGATACAGTCCTTGCAGATACTATTGAAGAAAAAATGTTCAAATTTGAAGATATTGCTAAACTTGATAACAGAGCCATCATAGAAATACTTAAAGAAGTCGATAAGAATGACCTTCTTGTTGCTCTTAAAGGTGCTCCTCAAGAAATTATTGATAAATTCCTTGCTAATATGTCTAAACGTGCAGCTCAGATGTTCCTTGAAGATATGGAAGTATTAGGGCCTATGAAAAAATCCGAAGTTGAAAATGCAAGAAAGAAAGTTATTGCTGTGATCAAAGAGCTAATAGAAAAAGGTGTTATCGACTATGGTTCTGGAGAGGAGATGATTTAAGAGTTCCATTTTTTATAAGCTATTTTATCGTATATATTAGGAAATAGATTTACAAACCATATCAAAAGTTTATACCATACAGGAAAGGTGATTTCCCTTTTTCTTTTTTTATATGCTTTAAAAACAGCCTTTGCAAATTTATCAGGGCTTGCCCCTAAAGATGGTGTTTCAGGTGGTTTTTTGGATCCCAAAGCCCTTGAGGAAAAACCTGTGTTTATCCTTCCGACTATCAGATTTAACACATGAACATCTTCAGGTTTAAGTTCTGCCCTTAAAGAATCAGAAAAAGCATTCAGAGCAAATTTTGTTGCACAATAGCCGCCCATATAGGGAATATACATTTTGCCTGCTACAGAAGAAACATTTATAACACTGCCATTTGTTTTTTTGAGATACGGTAGGAACTCTTTTGTTAGATTTACCACACTAAAAAAATTCAGTTCAAACATATATCTAAGTTGTTCTTCTTTCATATTTTCCCAACTATCGTATAATCCTACTCCTGCATTATTTATGAGAACATCAATTTTATTAAACTTTTTTATAATCTCTTCTTGAACTTTTTTTATTTCTTCTTTCTTTGTCAAATCTGCAGATATATGAAAATCAACAAAATCAACTTCAGAACGTGAAATCCCAACCACTGTAAACCCATTATTTTTAAACTCTTCAGCTAAAGCTTTTCCTAAACCTTTTGAAACACCTGTTATAACAACAACTTTATCCATTTTCCCCTCTGTTCTACTAATGAATAATACAGCAATCAGACTATATATAATGAAAGTTTATTATACCAATTACCATTTAACAGCTAAAAACTTCAGTTATAATAAGATAAAAAAACAAAAGGACAAAAATGGCAAAATTAGACATAACACTAAGAGATGTAATACAAGAAATACCACCTAAATTTATCCAGATACTGACAGGAAAATCTGCCACTAAACTTTTAGACACATCTCTACCAGAAGTAAAAGACAGAAGGGTAGACTTTTTAGTAGAATTAGAAGATGGAAAGATTTTCCACCTCTAACTCCAAACAACCAACGACAAAAACATGCCCTTCAGAATGTTAGAGTATTACACACTTATCTCGCAAAAATACCCATCAAAAGATATACTCCAGATGGTTTTATACCTCGGAGAAAAACCATTAAAAATGAAAAACAAAATACAAAAAGAAAATATAAAATTCAGTTATATACTGAAAGATATCAAAGATATAAAGTGTGAAGAGTTATTAGAAAGTGAAGACTTAACAGACAAAATACTTGCAGTTTTGTGTAATGTAGAGAATCCTTCAAAATATTTCAGAGAGATACTCACAGAGCTATCAAAACTACCAGAAAGAGAAAGAAGAGACTATCTAAAGAAGCTATTGAACTTATTATCGTATAGACCTAAATTAATGGAAGAGCTAAGAAAGGAGGAAAACAAGATGCCATTAACTATAGATAAAGAAACAATGGAAAAACATCCTCTTTATAAGGATGGAGTTGAAAAAGGAGTTGAAAAAGGAAAATTGGAAGCTCAAAAAAAGGATGTTTTAAATTTACATAAAAAACTAAATTTAGAGCCTGAAAAAATAGCTGATATTTTAGAACTACCTGTAAGCTTTGTTAAAGAGATTCTGAAAGAAGAAAAAGAATAAAATGATTAAAATCTTGAAAGAAATTGTTTATATAAATCTATTGTAATTTTTCTTTTCTCTCAATCATTTAAAGTTTCGATTTTTTTGTAATATTTACAATTAAGTTTATGATTATATTTTACAGATAGCAACTCAGGTGATACGATATTATAATCAAAATTAAGGTGGTAAGTGATTGAATATAGTTGTTTTAATATCTGGAAGAGGAACAAATTTAGAAGCAATACTTAAAGCTATAAAAGAAGGAAAAATAAATGCAAGAGTTTCCCTTGTAATATCTGACAAAAAAGATTCCTCCGGCCTAAAAATAGCAGAATCTTATGGTATTCCAACAAAATTTATAGATCCTTCATTTTTTGCTTCAAGAAAAGGATACGATATATATTTGGCAGCGAGAATAAAAAAAGAAAATCCAGACCTTGTAGTTCTTGCAGGTTTTATGAGAATACTGAGTGATGAATTTATTGAACAGTTTGAAAATAAATTGATAAATATACATCCTTCTTTAATTCCTTCATTTCAGGGACTGAAAGCACAGAAGCAGGCTTTAGATTACGGCTCTAAATTTAGCGGATGTACCGTTCATTATGTAACAAAAGAGCTTGATAACGGCCCTATTATTGTTCAGGCAGTTGTTCCGATTCTTCCAGATGATACGGAGGAAACACTCTCTAACAGAATTTTAGAATACGAACACAGAATATATCCTCAAGCTATAAAATGGATTTCAGAAAATAGAGTTAAAATAGAAGGAAGAAAAACCTTTGTTGAAAATGCAAAATATGGAACTATACCTGTAAATCCAGATTTAGAGGATTTTTAGGATGAGGAAAGTTGTTTACCTTCTTTTTATATTGCTATTTTTCTCAACCTCTAATGCAGCAGAAGTTCTTGACATGAAATGTGCTACGGATATAAAAAATAAAGAGCCTGTCGGCGTATCTTCCACATTTGATAACTATGTAGGAAAGGTTTATTGCTGGACAAGGATTGTGACAGATGAAGACCTTCCAACATACGTATATCACGTCTGGTATTACGACGATAAAGAAATGGCTAAAGTAAAACTTGATATATGGTCTTCAAACTTTAGAACCTGGAGCTCAAAAATTATTCTTCCGTCGTGGATAGGGAAGTGGAGAGTTGTTGTTGAAGACAAAGATGGTAATGTTTTAGCAGAAAGTCAGTTTGAAATCGTTCCGAAGAGTGAACTTAACCAATAGATTTGATATTTGCTTTAGATTTTAGGATTGTTTCTTCATACTCTTTTTCTGGAATAGAGTCTGCGACGATTCCACTTCCAATATAGATATAGCACCTATTTTTCTTAAAAATAGATTGCCTGATGGCTACACTCATAACAAAGTCACTATCTGGCTTTATAACAAAAGTTGTTCCACAGTAAACAGACCGTTTGTATTTTTCAAGTTGATCAATAATCTGAACAGCTCTTATTTTAGGAGCTCCTGTAACAGATCCAGGAGGGAAAGTTGCCTGAATAATATCTTTTAGAGATACATTTTCTTTTAACTCTCCTTCCACCGTTGAACTCATCTGGTATAAAGATGAATATTTTTCGATTGTAAAAAGTTCTGGAACTTTTACCGAACCTGATTTTGAAATCCTACCTATATCATTTCTCATCAGGTCAGTTATCATAAGATTTTCAGCTCTTTCTTTTTCATTATTTTTCAGAAATAATTTTAACTTTTCATCTTCTTCAGGATTTTTTCCTCTTTTTACAGTTCCTTTTATAGGCTTAGAGATAATACAATCACCATTTTTTTCTAAAAAGAGTTCCATAGATCCTGAAATTAGACTAAAATCCTTATCTTTTATTAACATCAAATAATCTGTTGGCTGCGTTTCTATAAGATTTTTAAAGATATTTTCAACACTGAAAAATCCTTCTATTTCTATTCTGTGGGCAAGATTTATCTGATAAATATCCCCTACTGTAATGTATTCTTTTATTTTTTCTACTTTATTTATGTATTCTTCTTTACTTTCCTGTATACGGTGTCTAATGATTTTTGATTTATATCCGTGAAGGTTGTTTATTTTTTTATACTTTTTATAAAGATTTATGTAAATGTCAGGAAGTTTAAGTGTATCAACAGGCTGAATCCTATTTCTTCCTAATGTTTTATCTTTAAAATCATAAGATATAAATCCTACAGCATAATAATTTTTTATTAATTTTTGTATAAGATGTAAAGGTTTGTCTGTTTTAATTTTTCTGTCGTTTATCTGCAGGATTCTATTTTTATACCTGATCTTATAAACAGGCCTATCAAATAAAAACAGACCTTTTTCTTTTAACCATCCTCTATTTGTGGAAGAATAGATATATATCATCTATCTTTAAACAGTCTGTAAATTGATAAAAATCCAAAAATAATTGCTAATATTAGTAAAGTATCGCCGATATCGTTTTTTTCTGCAATAAAAAATAACGAAGAAGAAATTAGCGTCCCGACAAAAAGCAAGACAAGAATGATTTTATTAATTTGATGTTTGTAAAATTCCTGGATTAGCTCCATATCTTTAATCAAAAACCTTATTGTCAATCTTTCCCTTATCAACCTTCTGTAAAGTTTTTCCAGTTTGAACGGAGCATTATAGCCCATGTGAGCTATTCTTCTCAAGTCCTGAGCCTTTTCTTTCAGGTAGTCTATACCAGAGGTTTTAACAAAGTTAGTTAATCGTTCTGTAAGATTGTAGTTTGGATAGATTGTTCGAACCGTTCCTTCTAAATTTATGGTTGTTTTTCCTAAATAGGCTAACTCTGTCGGAAGTTTTAGATGATGTTCCCTTATGATATCTAACAGTTCTAATACCATCTCTTTTAAATCTATCTTCTCAAGGGTTTTGTTATGGTATTTTTCTAAAAATATCTCTATTTCAGCCTGAAAACTTTCTATATTTGTTTTTTCCGTTATCATATCAAGACCTTCATAAAAGTTCATGGCAAGCTCAATATCAACAGTGGTTACGGCAATAATATGTTCATAAAGAAGTTTTTTCTTTTCCTTTGAAAGCCTGCCTACCATCCCAAAATCTATACATACAATCGTTCCATCTTTTTGAACAAATAGGTTCCCTGGATGGGGATCTGCATGATAAATACCGTCTATAAAAACCATTTTAAAATAAGCGTCTGTAAGATCTTCAGCTATTTTTTTCAGATCAAGTCCAAGCTGTTTGATTTTTTCTATTTCATTTATTTTTATACCTTTTACGAACTCAAGAACTAAAATATCTTTATTTGATATCTCTTCAAAACATTTCGGAATATAAAAACCTTCGTAATCTTTAAAGTTTTCTCTAAAAATAGCTATATTATTTGCTTCAACACTAAAATCTGCTTCTTTGAGTGTAGTATGTTTAAATTCATAAATAAAACCTTTTAGATTTAGTTCTTTCACGGTTTTTGAATGTTTTTCTAAAAAATTTACAATAGTCAGAAGAACTTCCGTATCTAACATTATCAGTTTTTCTATATTCGGGCGTTTTACTTTTATTGCAACTTTTTCTCCTGATTGAAGATAACCGATATGAACCTGTGATATAGACGCAGAAGCTATAGGTTCTGGATCTATATATGCAAAAATTTCTTTGTAATTTTTGCCGTAATTTTGAATAAGAATTTGTTCTATTACTTTAAAATCTATAGGACTTGCTTTATCTTGAAGTTTTATAAGTTCTTCAATGATCTCATCAGGGATTAGATCGGGTCTTGTGCTTAAAAATTGACCTAATTTTATGAAAGAAGGGCCTAATTTCTCTAAGGTTTCTCTTATCTTTTGAGGTTTTATGGATTCATCAACTTCTAATCCAAAAAGGAGTTTGAAATACTCATATACATTGTAGATTCCGAGTTTTGCCAGGGTAAAACTTATCTCTTGAAATCTTTTAAGAATCTGAAATTTTCTTTTTAGCATAATAAATAAATATACAATCTACTCTGGCAGATTACATAACATTTTGTTCTTGAAGCAGTTCTTTCATCTGCTGGGCTACCTTTCTTATCTCCCATTGTGCGTGGGGTTCTGTCCTTTTTTCTATGAAATCTTTTATCCAGTTTAATGTTCCTGAAACAACTATCGTGGTTTTTCTTCCGTGTGGTAGAACAAACCGTGCATCTTCTCTTTTTATCTTAAAGTTATAAACCAAAATGTCATAAATCATTTCTGCAAATTCATCAGTCAACTTTATAAGATCTTCTGCCTTAATTTCATTTTTTGGAATTTTGAAACTTTCTACTCTATTTTTTATTATTTCATATGCATTTTCTTTAATTTTTGTATCTTTTAAAATATCAAGACCTTCATTTAAAAAATTTTGAATGTTATTGATGGCTTCAAGGAACACAGGACTGTTTAAAGCTTCTTCGTTTTCTTTTATTGACGGTGGGATTATTGTGTAGTTATCTGTCTCAGAGGCGTATCTCTGGCTTCTCTGGGAAAAGTTAAGGGTTGTATGTCTAACAAGCTGGTGTGTCATCGTTCTTGACACATTGTCTATATAAAAAACTGCATATCCATCATACTCTTTAAGTATCCCTATCAATGAAACATTATCTTTTATTCCCAATGGTTCAACAGGTGTATCGTATTCTGCCATTTTATCAAAAGCCTGAAAATATTCTGTTTCATCTTTATTTAATAAATCTTCAAGATAATGTCTAAGTGAAACACCTATAACGTCAGGATATTCAGGATTGTAATGTGATTTGAAATATGTTGCTCCTATTTTAAGGGCATTCATCTCTCCTATACTTTTGTATGCAAAAGAGTGGGCAAAAACGCTAAAATGCTTGTAGTTTCCCAGCTTTGATAAAAATTTTGCCCTGTCTTCTTTTGAAACGACACGAGGATCATTTAAAAGATAATTAAGATCTTTACTGCTGTAACAGGTTCTTGCACCGAGGGCAGTAAAAGGAATGCTCATTTTAAAGTCTTCAAGGTTAAAAAAATCTAATACTTTCATTTATTTCTCTCTCTTTTTGGATTTTTAGATGGGTTAATATGTTAATAATATTTCGGCTAAAAATCAATAAATCAAAAGGAATGTTTTTAAAATATTTTTGGTATCAGAACGGTTTTATTCGTGTGATATTTTACTTTAATAATTTTTGTGAAAATTTTGATAAGAGATCCACTTCAGGATAATGTTTGACATTTCTTGTTACTATTTTTAAATTTTTCTCTTTTGCAGTTGCCATAATTAAACAATCTATATTGGATAATGTTATACCTTTTTTTCTGTATTTTCTATAAAATTCTGCTCCACTTTCTATAATATCTTCATCTAAATTTATAATTTCTAACAATTCGACAAAATTTTGAATGATATTTTGCTGTTTTTGTGAAAAAGCACTTTTTAACAGTTCATAATGAGTTAATATACTTATGTAATAATCTTCATTATTTAAAATTTCAGAAAGAAGTTTCACTGCATATTCCTTTTCTTTTAAGAAATCTATACAGATATCTGTATCTATTATGTATCCCAATTTTTTTCTCTTTCCTTTTGGGCTTTAATATCCTCTTCTCTCATTTCTTTTTCATACTCTAATCCATTTTTTATTTCCCAATCTTTTAAACTTCCAGCCATTGATAAAATTTTTTCTTTTTTCTTCTTCTTTAAATACTCACTTAAGGCATCTTTTACTATTTGGCTAAAATTTTCAGAAAATTCTTGTGCTTCTTTATAAATCTCTTCTGGAATAGAGATAGTCTTTTTAATTATACTCATACTTATCACCTCTTTTAATAATGTATCACCTCTTTTAATAATGTATGATAAATTTATCATACATTCAAGTATTACTCTCTGTATATTAAATACCTCTAAAATTAATTCTTTTCATTCTAAATATATTACTTTTTGCATTTATATAAAATTTGCAATATCGATCAGTTTAGAAACTATTCTCAATCCTTTATAAAAAGCAGATGTTATATAATTTAATTATCGGTTTTAAAATTTCTGTTTCGAGGTTTATCCATGAGTATAAAAGAAAACGTCCAGAATATATTAGAAAATATAAAACTATCAGCCAAAAAAGCAGGAAGAAATCCTGATGAAGTCATACTCCTTGCAGCTTCAAAAACACAACCTGTGGAAAAACTTATAGAAGCATATGATGCAGGAATACGATATTTTGGAGAAAATCGTGTTCAGGAAGGAATGGAAAAAATAGAAAAGATGAAAGAGTATACCGACATACACTGGCATTTGATAGGAGGGCTTCAAACTAATAAAGCAAAATATGCAGTTAGATATTTTGAGATGATTCATTCGGTAGAGAAACCTTCACTGGCAGATGAAATAGATAAAAGAGCCAAAAAAATAAATAAAATCCAGGATGTTTTAATAGAAGTAAATGTAGGCGGAGAAGAAACCAAACACGGCGTAGAACCAGAAAACCTCAGTCAACTTTTCCAGCATTGTCTCCAAAAAGAAAATCTGAATGTTTTAGGTTTAATGTGTATTCCACCTTATTTTGAAGACAAAGAAAAGGTTAGACCTTATTTTGCAAAACTTAGAGAGATGAAAAATCAGCTTGAAAAAGAGTTCGGCATTAATCTTCCTCACCTTTCTATGGGAATGTCCCACGATTATGATGTTGCAGTGGAAGAAGGGGCAACAATTGTTCGTGTTGGCAGTGCAATTTTCGGAGAAAGAGTGTATTGATTAATAAAAACGGTTAACAGGAAAAAATTATGAATAAAATAAAATTTGTCATATTGGCAGTTGTCTCAATTTTCACTTTTTCCCAGGCAGTTGTTATCGTTGGACAATGGAATGATGCCATAACTCCAGTGGCAGCAGATTATGTTAAACGGCTGACAGAAAAGGCAGAAAAATCCCACGCAAAGGCAATAGTATTAGAGCTTGATACTCCAGGTGGACTTGACCAATCAATGAGGGAAATAATCAAAACAATACTTGAAACACCTTTACCATTTATCGTTTATGTTTATCCACCTGGAGCAAGGGCTGCTTCTGCTGGAGCAATAATAACCGTAAGTGCAGATATTGCAGCAATGGCTCCTTCAACAAATATAGGTTCTGCAAGTCCTGTTCAAATCACAGGAAAAGATATTGATGAAACAATGAAGAAAAAAATAATGAATGATATGGTTGCCTTTGTAAAATCAATAGCCAAAGAAAAACACAGAAATATAAAAATAATTGAAAAAATGGTAACAGAAGCGATAAATTTACCTGCAGATGAGGCAGTAAAAAAGCACGTAGTTGATTTGATAGCTGTTGATTTATATGATCTTCTAAACAAAATTGATGGGAAAAAAATAAAGAAAAATGCATACGAAATTACATTAAAAACAAAAGATGAACCTGTAGAGTTTGTAAAAAAAGGATTTAGAGAGCAGTTTCTGTCAATATTCTCAAATCCGACACTGGCCTATCTTCTTTTGATTATTGGATTTTACGGAATTTTCTTTGAGCTTTATAATCCTGGCTCAGTTATACCTGGAACTATCGGGACTATATCGTTATTACTTGCATTATATGCACTCAGTGCTATATCTGTAAACTGGTTAGGTGTTCTCCTTATTGCTTTAGGGATAGTATTTTTTGCATTGGAATTAATAACGCCTACATTTGGGGCTCTTGCAATAAGCGGAGTAATTGCTTTACTCATTGGCTCTATAACACTTATAGAACCAGAATCTCCTTACGGTGATATTCCTTTGCAGGTAATAATACCTGTCGTTTTCTTTAGTGCTGCTTTTTTCCTTGGTGTTGCATATCTGGGATTGAAAGCACAGAGAAGGAAAAAGATGGGCGGAGCTGAAGGAATGGTAGGGGAAATCGGTATAGCAAAAACAGATATAAATGAAAAAGGCGGAAAGGTTTTTGTATTAGGAGAGATATGGGATGCATATTCGGATACACCGATAGAAGCAGGAGAGGAAGTAAAAGTTATAAAAGTTGAAGGCTTAAAACTCAAAGTCACAAAATACCATAAAAGGAGAGAACATTAACTTATAAAATAATCTTTAACTTCCTCTTTATTTATACATATTTAATTTCCACTTAATTTATTGATTTAGATCAATAAATTGCTTTTTTTCCAAAAAAAATCTTGAAATATTATTCTTAAATTCATATATTACTTCCGATTTGTAGAGGGAGGTAAGTTAGATGGGTTCCTTTTTTAACTTAAAATCACATCTATTAATCCTTTTAATGTCAATTTTGATTTCAAATTTCCTGATTTCGTGTAGTGGAGGAGGTGGAAATGAAGAGAAAATTTCTGCAGAAGCTTATTCATTAAAAGTAGTAGATGAAGAAGGAAATTTAGTATCTCCTGTAATTTTAAGTATTGCTGAAGATAAGAACAGTAACGGTATCTTTGAAAATTCCGAGACTAAAAAATACTATTCCACAAACGGTGTTTTTAGTGAAATATCAACTACAAATGAATATAACAAACAAGTTACAATTGAATCTCCTTCTTACATCCCTATATACAAATATCTAAGAAAGGATGAATCTATTCCATCTATATTTATATTGGAAAAGAAAAAAGAAGCTACTGTAGAAACCGATGGAAATTCAACAAAAGTATCTACAGATAATGTAGAAATCAGTATTCCAAAAGAAGTAGGGGACATTTCATCCGCCGATGTAGGTTATTATGACCCTTCAAAAATAACTGAAAATATGCCAGGAGACTTTTCTGCAAGTTTTAATGGAGATTCAATATTAAGCTCTGCAGGGGCTTTTGATGTTAATTTTTATGATAAGAATGGAGCACCTATTGAGCTTCCAAAAGGGAAAGATTACCAGATAAAGTTTAAAGTTTCTAAAGAAAACTATCACTCATTGTCAGATTTTGATGATACTACAGAAACTGTTGAAGTTCCTTTATGGGATTTTGATACGAAACAAAATAAATGGGTATATGCAGGAATAGGAACGGTTGTTGATTCTGAAGGGAATCCCATTAAAAAAGATGAATTGTTAAAAATTCAGCAAGGGGAAGAAGAGAAAGATGTGTATGTAGTAGGAAATATTAAACATTTTTCATTTATAAATATAGATTTTCCTAATAAGAGAGGTGCTATCTGCGGGAAAATAGAAGGATATTCTCCTCAAAAAGGAGATACTATCCACGTTTGGGGTGTTGATGGAACATTTCATTCATCTGCTACTATAAACAAAGATGGTTCATTCTGCCTTCCTACTCCTATTGATAAACTAAAAAAAGGAAATCCAAAGTGTGAATGTCCTCGTATTGCAACAGAAAACTGGTTTAAATTATTTAAAAAACTGCATGAAGAATATTCATACGCAGAAAATGAAGAATGTGAAAAGGCTTATGATGGTTTTTTAGATGCTATTCTTATTTATTCTTCATCGTGGGAAACTGCATTTAAAAGAATTGCACTAAAGTATCACTTTAAAAAGGAAGATAAGGATACTTTAGACAAATTATTTAAAATTTTTGAGAAAGCAATTATCCATGGGCAATATGATATTGCTTTTAATTCTTTAATGAATATAGAAAAGTTATACGGTTCTATTTTAGGAAATATTCCTGCTGAACAATTTTTAAAGGTAGAAAGAGATTTATTAAAGAAAAACTTGGATACGGCAATTAGTGGATTATTAGGAGTTACATTTGATGGTTTTTTCTTAGATAAAGAACAAAATATAAAATTTGGTGATCTTGCTGCTAGTACGATGGGTTTTATATCGTTAGTAGATGATGCAGTTTTAAAAAAGATGCCTGCATGTGAGGCACTTCCTTTAGAGATTCTGAACAATGCTATTAAAGGTGCGTATACTTCTGCTGGTCAGGACTTTACAAAGGAAGTTTTAGTTGAAGATTTACTTCAAGGAAAACCACCAAATCTTGAAAGATATTTTAAAGCACAAGAAAAAATTACTATAGATCAAGCCACAACCTTTCAAGCTATAGTGGAT
>JALVEZ010000124.1 GCA_027030405.1 Hydrogenothermaceae bacterium
CTGTATAACCTCTGGCGAGTCTAATAGCACTCATTGTTGCTTCTGTTCCAGAGTTAACAAATCTAACCATTTCAATGGAAGGAACGGCATCAACAACAGCTTTTGCCATCTCTATTTCAAGTTCGGTAGGTGCTCCAAAGCTTGTTCCGTAATTAGCAACCTGTTTTATCGCATTTACTATCTGGTCGTTTGCATGTCCTAATATTAACGGCCCCCACGAAAGAACATAATCAATATACTCATTCCCATCGACATCCCAAACTCTGCTTCCTTTTCCTTTTTGAATAAAAACAGGCTGTCCACCTACAGATTTAAAAGCCCTAACAGGTGAGTTAACACCACCTACAAGATATTTTAATGATTCTTCAAAAAGTTTCTCTGATTTTTCAAAACCCATTTCTACCCTCTTATTTCAAGATTATTTAATGAAAATTATACTATGAAATAAGAATTTCTTTAAATTTCCACGAAATTTTCACGATTTTAATCAAAATTTAAAATAAATCGATATGAAATTAAAAGAGTGGTGGAGTTTCAAAATTGTTATACTTTAAAACATTAAATATAGAAGCAGAATTTTTATCTCAAAAACCGTTAGGAAAGTCTATATCTTTCCATGCAGGGGAAACAATAAAAGCAGAAGTTTTAGATATACTTCCAAACGGCGGTGTAGTTGTAAGAACTAAAGGTGGAAAATTAACAATAAAAACAGAGATTCCATTGAATAAAGATACATCACTTCTTTTAAAAATACTTCCTCCGACAGTTGATAACAAAATAAGATTACAACTTATCGGTGTTATTGAAAATAAAGCCCCATCAAAAATAAATATCTCGGAAATTAATAATTTATTAAAAGAAATTGTTAAAAATAATGTAGATCTTAAGGTTTTTGATGAAATAGTTAAATTTTTCCTCTCTTCTTCATTTTCAATAAACGGAAATCAAAAAGCCCAACTCCAATATATGTTACAGATGATGTTGGCAATGAGAGAAAAAGGGATAATACAACGACTGTATTCTATAAACAATAAAATACAGAATAAAAATGATTCACCGATTTCAAAAATAATTCAATCTATGCTGATAAACATAACCCAGTTGTCTTCAGAGAACTTAAAACAGGTAATAGAAAATTCTGGGATTTTTTTTGAATCGAAATTAAAAAATAATAAATCTATAAATCAAGATTTAAAAGGAGAACTCTTAAAAATAAAATCAAAATTAGAAGGGAAAAAAGAGTTTGTAAAAGTTATTGATGAAATCAATATTCTTTTGAAAGATATAGAAACACATCAAATGCTATCAAAACTAACAGGAGCTCTAATCACTTTCCTGCCTATAATCTGGGAAGGACTAAAAGAAAGCCAGATTTCCATAAAAAAAGGAAAATCAAAATATGCAAAGCAGTATTTTTGCAGAATATCCCTTGATTTTGAAAAATTCGGAAAGGTTCTTGCATTTATTGTTATGTTTGAAAATGAGTTCTTTATTTCGTTTAAATTGGAAGATGAACGTTTGGAAAAAATAATGAAATTAAGCATAAATAATTTAAAAGATCAATTAAAGAAAAAAGGATTAAATACAGTAATCATAAACTTTTTCCATAAAGATATTACATTTGAACAACTTGAAAATTTTGAATCACTGGAATCTTTAATAAATCTGAGGACTTAAATTTGGAAAAAAGAAAAAAAGCTGCAGCTTTAAAATATGAAAAAGGCAAAGATAATGCTCCAAAACTCGTAGCAAAAGGTGAGGATTTAATAGCCGAAAAAATATTGCAAATAGCGGAAGAAAACCAGATATTTATTAAAGAAGATAAAGAACTTATAGAAGTTTTATCAACATTAGACTTATATCAGGAGATACCTGAAGAGTTGTATCAGGTAATAGCAGAAGTATTGGTTTATATTTATAAATCTACAAAATAATAATAAAATAATTTTATAATCTCTAACTAAAATTATATTGAAAAATTTCTCAAAAGATATATTATTAGGTAGTAATATCAGTAATATATCAAATGGAGGAATTAAAAATGGTTAAAGTAAGAGAACCTGCCGTAAGTAATCTGTTTTATCCCGGAAATAAAGAAGAATTAGAATACATGCTTAAATATTTCTTAGATAAAGCTCCCTTATTCAATGCCGTTCCAGAAGCAGTTATAAGCCCACATGCAGGTTATGTTTATTCTGGAGAAACGGCAGCATATTCATACAAACAGTTTTTAAATCTTGATCCTGATAAACATTATAAGATTTTACTTGTGGGGCCTTCCCATTATGTTCCGTTTGAAGGAATATCATTTGGCTATTATGACTACTGGGAAACGCCACTTGGAAAAGTTCCCGTCGATAAAAAAGAGATCGAAAATTTTGTTGTTAATAATCAGGACTTGCCTATAACATTAAATACAATTCCACATGCTAAGGAACATTCTTTAGAAGTTCAGGTTCCATTTTTACAGATGGTATTGAAAGATTTTTCGATTATTCCAGTTGTTTACGGTCAGATAGATTTTCATATCGTGGAAAAAGTTATAGAAGAGATAAAAGGAAATAGGGATGATGTAGTTGTAGTTATCAGCACAGACCTCAGTCATTATTATCCATATAATGTGGCAAAACAAATAGATAGAAACTGTTTATTGGCTGTGGAAAATTTAGATTTAACATATTTGGATCAGTGTGAAGCCTGTGGAAAAATCGGAATGGCTGCAATTATTGATTACGCTAAAAAAGCAGGTTGGAAATCAAAAATACTTGATTACAGAACATCAGGAGACACTGCAGGAGATAAGGATTCTGTAGTTGGATATTTAAGCAGCATTTTTTATAAGGAGGTTAAATAATTGGTATCAGAAGAAGTTATAAAAGATATAAACCAGATAACAGAAGAAGAAGGTCAGGGATTGGTTTATCTGGCAAGAAAGGCAATTGAAGAATATCTGAAAAATGGCCAGATTATAGATCTACAGGAAGTACCTTTTGAAAACTGGAAGAAAAAAGGTGCTTCTTTTGTAACACTGGAAAACAGACATACAG
>JALVEZ010000125.1 GCA_027030405.1 Hydrogenothermaceae bacterium
AAGGCAAAAATCGGTGCAGGGAATGATTGAAGAGATTTCTTTATGTGAGGAATTAGGAATCGATTACTATGTTTTCCATCCTGGAAAAGCAAAAGATCAATCAGAAGAACAAGGAATAAAAAATATAATCAAATCGATAGAACAGATTTTTTCAATCATTACCCCTAAAAATACAACAGTTCTTTTTGAAACACTTGCAGGGCAAAAAGGAGAGTTAGGTAAAACCACAAAAGAACTCTATACAATGATGAAACCATTTTTAAATGAAAACATAGGCATTTGCCTTGACACATGTCATATCTATTCTGCAGGGTATAAAATAAATGATGAACAGGGATTTGAAGATTATAAAAAAGAAATTCAAGAATATTTTGATCTCAACATTATAAAAATTATTCATTGTAATGATTCCAAAACACCGTTTAATTCACGTAAAGATAGACACGAACATATTGGCGAAGGATCAATTGGATACAAAGGATTTGAACTATTTTTGAATGATGAATATTTTTCAAAACTTCCATATATACTTGAAACACCAAAAGAAGGAGATTGGGATAAAATAAATATGGAAAGATTGAAAAATCTAATTTATGTAAAAAATTAAAACTTGCGTCCGTAGCTCAGTTGGATAGAGCCCCAGTCTCCGGAACTGGAGGTCGCAGGTTCAAGTCCTGCCGGACGCATAAAAGAAGTCAGAGGAAAAAATGAAATTTAAAACGGAAGAACTGAAAAAAATAGAAGAAGAACTGGCAAAATACCTGAATAGCGATGTAGAGTTTATCCTTAAGATAGGAAATTATATACTAAATAGCGGTGGAAAACGATTAAGACCTTTACTTGTGCTAATTTTTGCAAAAGCTTTAAAAGGTCAAAATGATCAGAATGATTTTCCACTTGCTGTATCTATGGAATATTTACACTCAGCCTCTTTACTTCACGATGATGTAGTGGACGGTGCAGCATTAAGAAGAGGAAATCCTTCTGCAAACAGAGTTTTCGGTAATGATACTGTGGTCTTGACAGGGGATTATATGTATGCAAATGCTCTTTATCTTTTTTCTGTCTATGGAAACATAGAAATGATAAAAAATGTAAGTGATGCAGTTAAAAAAATGGCAGAAGGTCAGCTTTTAGAACTAAAAAAAATAGGCGATATTGAGATTACAGAAGAAGAATATTTTGAAATACTTAGAGGAAAAACGGCAGTTCTTTTTGCCAGTTGTTGTTTTGTAGGAACAGAATTAGGAAAAGGAACTCAAAAGCAAAAAGAAAGTGCATATAACTATGGACTATATATAGGCTATGCATTTCAGCTTATGGACGATTTATTAGACTACATCGGCACTGAAGAAAAGTTAGGTAAACCTGTATGTAACGATTTACGGGAAGGAAAATTGACGTATCCTCTTATCTCTGTTTTAGATAAACTGACAGAAGAAGAAAAAGAAAAAGTTAAAAACCTAATAAGAAATTTAAATCCTTCAGACGAAGCTATTAATGAAGTCAAAAATATTGTATTGTCTAAAAAAGGAGATATCAATACAATAAATAAAGCGAAGTATTTTGTTGATCGAGCAATTAAAGAATTGGAAAATTTTCCAAGAAGCGAATATATTGTTGAATTGGAAAATTTAGCTAAATACATTATTGAGAGGGATTACTGATGTATAGAACACTATTAAAGTCTAAAATACATAGAATGACCATAACAGGAGCAGACCTTCATTATGAAGGAAGTCTTACACTTGATGAGGCTGTAATGGAGGCAGCAAATCTTAAACCTTTTGAAAAAATAGAAATATACAATGTAAATAATGGTCAAAGATTTTCCACATATGTAATTCCTGGTGTTAGATACGGTGGAGAATGTATCTTGAACGGGGCAGCAGCCAGATTGGGACATTATGGAGATATCATTATTATTGCCTCATATGCAAGTGTTAATGAAGAAGATTTAAAAACTTTTGCTGTAGATTTAGTATATATGGACGAAAACAATAATATAAAAGAACACAAAAAAGTTCCGGTGGAATCAGATCAATTAATAAAGGATTAATAAAATGAGAAAAAGATGTCGGTACTTTTTACTTTTTGCAGTGGTGCCGACTTTTTTAATATCCTGTGCAACCAAAAAATCAGATGTTGCAGTTTTTGTTGATCAGAACAAAAAAGAAGTGGCACTGCTCCTAAAAGATGATCCTCCTAAAAAAATAGCTCCATTACCCCTTTTTGATATAACCATTGCAAAATTAGAAGGTAAAAAAATTCCAGACTTTGATAAACAGGAAGAAGAATTCTTAAAAGAAGAATCAATTAGAATAGGTATAAGAATACCTAAAAAAAGAGAAATAAAAAAATATCTTTTCCAGTATTCAACGACAAACAAAGGATTTATACAAAAATCTTTAGAAAGGGGAAGCTATTTTATCCCGATGGTAAAAAAAATATTTAAAGAATATGGACTTCCTGAGGAGTTAGTATATCTTCCAATAATCGAGAGTGGATATAATCCTTATGCCACCTCAAGGTCAGGAGCAGCTGGAATCTGGCAATTTATGCCAGAAACAGGAAGACGATTTGGATTAAAAATAAATTCTTATATAGATGAACGAAGAGACCCTTATAAATCAACAGTCGCAGCAGCAAAGTATCTAAAATATTTATATCAGTATTTAGGAAAATGGGATTTAGCCATTGCAGCTTATAACTGTGGTGAAGGATGTATAAAAGCCCAAACAAAAAACAGTTCTAAAACATTCTGGTCAATAAAAAATAAACTCCCAAAACAGACAAAAGAGTACGTTCCAAGATTTTTTGCAGTTAGTCTGATAGTCAGAAATCCTGCAAAGTATGGATTTTATATTCCAAAACAGAACATTTATGTAGCAAGGAAAAGATTAAAAAGAAATGTCAGTCTGAAAGATATAAGTTTAAAATACGATATAAATTTAAACATTTTAAAGTTTTACAATGCACATTTCCTAAAAAATAAAGCAGTTAGAGGTGCAGGTGTAAATCTACCTTCAAAATCAAAATTTGCTAAATTTGATTACCAGATTCAAAAAGTAAAATACACACCAAAAAAATATAAACATTACTTAGTAAAAAGAGGCGATACTCTTTACAAACTATCCAAAAAATTTAATGTTCCAATTGAAAAAATCAAAAAAATCAATAAAATTAAAGGAGATACAATTTCAGTTGGAACTATTATAAAAATTCCAAATAGTTAACAATCGAGGTATTTATGATAAATAGAAGAAAAACCCGTGAAATATATGTGGGAAATGTAAAAATAGGTGGAGATGCTCCTATTGTTGTTCAGTCAATGACTGATACAAAAACCCACAATATAGAAGAAACATTAAATCAGATAAACAGACTTGCAAATGCAGGCTGTGAAATTATAAGAGTTGCTGCACCGACAGAAGCAGATGCGTTGGCCCTTCCTGAAATTGTAAAAAACTCTCCAATACCTGTTATAGCAGACATACATTTTTCTCCTCGAATTGCATTTTTAGCTTTAGAAAGCGGAATCCACGGGATTAGATTGAATCCTGGAAATATAAATGACAAAGCTAAAATAAAAGAGATTCTACAGGAATGTAAAAACAAAAATATAGCAGTTAGACTCGGAGTAAATTCTGGTTCTCTTGAAGAAAGGCTTTTAGAAAAATATGGTTACCCTTCTGGAGAAGCTCTTGCCGAAAGTGCATTATACTGGTCAGAATTTTTTGAAAGCGTAGGATTTACAAACTTTAAGGTTTCAATAAAAGGTTCTGATGTTCTTCAAAATATAGAAGCCAATAAAATTTTTGCAGAAAAAACAGATGTTCCTCTACACATTGGGATAACAGAAGCAGGCGGGAAAGAAAAAGGCTCCATAAAATCAGCAGTTGGTCTGGGAATTCTTTTTTATCTTGGAATTGGAGATACAGTGAGAGTTTCTTTAACTGCTGATCCTGAAGAAGAGGTTAAAACTGCTTATCAGATTTTACAATCATTGGGAATAAGAAGAAGAGGAGTAGAAATAATATCCTGTCCAACCTGCGGAAGAATCGAGGTAAATCTTCCAAAAGTGGTGGAACAGGTAGAAGAAAAGTTAAAAGATGTAAAAAGCCCATTGAAAGTTGCTATTATGGGCTGTGTTGTTAACGCCATAGGTGAAGCAAGGGAAGCTGATATTGGACTTGCCTGTGGAAACAAATCAGCAATTCTTTTTAAAAACGGTCAACCCCTAAAAAGAGTTTCAGAAGATGAAATGGTAGATGAACTATTGAAAGAAGTTCAAAATATGGAAAACATAGATAAAAAATGAACAAAGAAGAAATAAAGTTTTATACTGCAGGTATTTTAGATACATGCGGCAAAATCACATTAAGGAAAGATGGAAAATCAAAAAACTCAATATACCCATATATAGAAATTCGTTCAGAAAAAGATACAAATCTAAAGATGATCCAATCAAACTTAGGCGGGACATTAAGACAGCATGGGAATAGATTTATTCTATCGTGGACTCATAAAAAAGCATTGGAACTGATAGAGCAGATTTTTGAATATATTATAGTCAGAAAAGAAGAAGCAGAAATAGTAAAGCAGCTTTATGCAGATAGATTTACAAGACATTATGAAACACAAAGAAAAAAAGAAATTGCAAAAAAATTTATCCAGCTTCATCAATCTAAATACGGAAGATGGAAAAAAGGAAACTGCTCTTTGCTAAACTGGATCAATGAATAAAAATATACTTATATTATATAAGTATTACGTGAAGAATTTATTGCTTTTTCTTAAAAGTAATAACTAATCTATCTAGATAGATTAGTTATGTTTTTTATGTAACAATTCCTTCTAATTCATGTTTTGTGAAGTTTGCACCTTCTTTAATCAATTTTCTACCTAATCGTCTTGCCATTTCTTCATCTTTTCCTGGCTCTCTTCCAGCCCTTGTTAGATATCCACCTGCCATAAGACAGTTGGCAATTTCCATTGCAACATCATGAAGATTTTGAAGGTTTTGCTCTCTACCTCCACACAATCTCAATTCTGCATCTGGATTTGTTAATCTGAATAAAGCTACGATTTTAAGGCATTTTTCAGGGGTAAGATCTGATTTTTCATAAAGAGGTGTTCCTGGGATAGGTATAAGGAAATTCAATGGAATTGAATGGACACCTAAATCTCTGTATGTAAATGCAAGGTCAACAATATCTTCATCTGTTTCTCCCATTCCGAATATTCCACCTGTACATGTTGATAGGCCTACTTCCTGAATGTTTTTTATTGTTTTATATCGTTCTTCCCATGTGTGTGTTGTTACAATATTTTTAAAGAAATTCTGTGAAGTTTCTAAGTTATGGTTTATTCTGTTTACACCTGCTTCTTTTAGTTTTATTAAATCTTCTTTCTCAAGTGTTCCCATAGAACAGCAAACCTTGACAGGATACTTTTCTTTTATCTCTTTCACTGCTTCTGCTACTTTTTCAACTTCTTCTTTTGTAGCTGCACGTCCACTTAATACTATACAGTATCTGTTTGCATTTATTGAAACTGCCTTTTCTGCACCTTCCAACATCTCTTCTTTCGAAACCAATCCATAGGCGTTTATTGGTGTTGGATATTTTGATGACTGGGCACAAAAAGAACAATCCTCAGAACATGCTCCATTTTTTGCATTTATTAAAGAACAGAACTCCATCTCATTTCCAAATTTTGCCTCTCTTACTTTTGAAGCTTCTTCCACAAGCTCCATAAGTTGTTCATCAGGTATATTTAATATTTTTAATGCTTCTTCTTTCGTTAAAGTTTCACCGTCTAATACTCTATCTGCAAGGCTGTTAATAAAATCTTCCATTGTTATTCCTCCAGTTTTGTTAACTTTTATTTTACCATATGGTTAACAAAAAACAGAAAACTACTCAAATATTTAACATTCATAAATCCATTGGCTAATAATATTAAATAAAGATAATATTAAAATTGCTATAAAATTGCTATATTTTCTGTTGAAGATGTATGTGTATTTTACAACTGTATACAAATTTTACAATCTATATTATGGTTATTATGGTTTAGATAAACAATATTTAGTTCAAAATTCTATATTAAGGAACTGTAAATAAATATTACAAAAATTTCATTTTAATTTATATACTAATTAACTTCCTCTGGAGACATAAAATCCAAATTCTTAATATAATTTAAATCATCCTACTAAGCATAAATAAATTTGGCAAAAAATTTGCTTAAAGATGTTATAAAAATATAATACATTGGAGGTTTTGGTATGAAATATTCCAAAATTTTTTTTAATTTCAGTTCCCTTAGCCTTATGGCTCTTAGTTTAATCAATTTTTCTACACCTGCCTTTGCTAATCTTTCTAATGGTGGTTTTGAAAGCAACCTAATAGGATGGGAAGTTATTCAAGGTAATGTTGAGATCCTAAGTTCAAGTAATTTTAATACTCCAATTCCTGCTCCTGAAGGTAGTTATTTTGTTTTAATTACTAATGGTCCATCAGATTCTCCTGCTCCAGACAATTCCCCTTACTCTGATAAAGATAGCAACGGTGAGCCTGAAAATGATGAAACAATATTGAGAAGATCTTTTGATTTAACAAATGATGGACAATTATGCTATGAGTGGTCTTGGTTAACTTCTGAAGAACAGTATGTTAGTCCATATGATGATATTTTTTATGTACTATTAGATGGAAACATAATTCACTCTGGAACTGTAGATCACAATCCAAATAGTTCTCCTTTTCCCAAAATACCAACAGACAATGAAAATTATAGTGTTACTAGCACAGGTTCTTCAAATGGTGCTGATTTTGAGAGTGGCAGAAGTCCTTGGCAGACTTTTTGTACCTCTGTTTCAGCAGGTTCTCATGTTATAGAATTCGTAGTAGCTGACCAAGGAGACCATAGTGTAGATTCTGGATTATTAATCGATAATGTTACTATTTCTAGTAATCCTATGAATAACCTACCTATCATAAATTCATTCACATTAAGCCCAAGTAGTGGATATGCACCGTTTACAACTTCATTTAGCTGGAACGTATCAGATCCTGATGGGGATACCTTAACCTGTTATCTTGATATTGATGATGATGGAAACAACGATTATATAATAAACGATTGTGCTAATAACACGTCACAAAGCCATACATATAGCACAGCAGGAAACTATATAGCAAAACTAATTGTGGATGATGGAAACGGTGGAACTGCTACAGACACTGTAAATATAACTGTTAATCCTCCTGAAACAAATAATGTTGAAATTAATCCAAGTCTATTAAACTTTGGTGAATTTTATGTAGGTAATGATTCTGACAATGAAACTATAACTGTAAAAAATAATAGTGATAGTCCCGTATATATTGTTAATGTTGCTTTAAGGGGAGTTTATGCCAATAATTTCAGAATTATTAGTCAAAATTGCTCCCATCTTACCCTAAATCCAGGTAACAGTTGTAATATTGTCGTTGACTTTAAACCTCAAACAGTAGGAAAAATAAAAGCGGTTGTTAAAGTTGTTTATTATACTGAAGATACGGAATATCAAAAGTTATACACTAAAGTTCGTGGTGTAGGTAGAAGCATTCAAGAACCTAATATCTCTTCTTCTGAAACAGTTAAATATTTCGAAGCAGATGTTGAAAATTGTGAAACACAAACTGTAACTATAATCAATGCAGGTGGAGATAATCCTATTGGATTAAAACTTACAAAAGTTATGCTCAGAGGAAAAGATTCTGCTGAGTTCCAAATAACTAATGATAATTGCACAGGACAAACTTTATTAGCTGGTGGAACATGTAATGTTCAAGTTAAATTCTGTCCAACAACTGCTGGTAAAAAGAAGGCAGTTCTAAAAATAAAATCTAATGATCCTAATGATAATCCTTATCGTATTAAATTAAGAGGAAATTATCCTCAGAAATAAAAAGTTTCATCTGAAAAGGGTGCTTTTAGCACCCTTTTTTATTTTTGATAGTTTCAACTATTTAAACCAATATCATTAATATAATGAAATTAAATTATCTCTGATTAATCTTTAGTAACTTTATAAACGTGGTAAATTCTTTGAAAAGCCGTCAGATGAGAACCGATCAGAAGAATTACTACTGCAGTTTCAACAAATCCTGTTAACAGACCTGCTATAAGGATTATTAATCTTTCAGGTCTTTCAAAAAATCCAACATTACACTCTATTCCCAATCCTTCTGCCCTTGCACGTGTATAACTGACAAGGAAAGAACCTGCAATGGTAAAAAGAGAAGCAAAAAATACAAAAGGTTCATCTTTAAATACAAAAGCTATTCCTGCCAGAGGAAGAAAATCTGAATATCTGTCAACAACAGAATCAAGAAAAGCTCCAAATTTTGATTTTTTATCAAATTTTCTTGCCAGGGCTCCGTCAAAAATATCAAAAATACTTCCAAGTGTTAAAACTATACCTGCACTGAAGAAATGTCCTAAAACAATCAAATAAAAAGCAAAAAAGGTTATGACAAGTCCCAAAACGGTAAGAACGTTAGGTGAAATATTTAATTTATGGAACATATGAATAACAGGTTCAATAACTTTTTCAAAAATAGGTTTTATCTGCTTAACTAATTGACTCATAATACCTTCTTGCTATTTCTATAAATTTTTTTGTTTTTTCTAAATCTTTTATCCCTGGTTTTATCTCAAGTTTAGATGAAGCATCCACACCGAAAGGTTTGATCTCTTTCAGTAAAAACTCTAAATTTTCTGGAGATAATCCTCCTGATAGAATCAATTTGTCTGTTAGCTTAGATATCTTTTTTGCCAGCTCAATATCTATCTGTTTTCCTGTTCCTCCATATTCCCCCTCTTTATAAGCATCGATCAAAATAAGATATTCTTCTTTAATAAAAGGTTTTATCTGATTTATGCTTTCTTCATCCTTTATCCTAAAGGCTTTTATTGCTTTTTCTTTAGGAAACCTTTTTACGAAATCTATAGATTCTTCACCGTGAAACTGGATCATATCAACAATCTCCAAAAGCCGATGAACTTCTTCTAACGATGGATTTACAACAACAGCCACAAGTTTTATTTTTTCAGGGATAGCTTCTTTTATCTTTTTAATCTGGGGAAATTCAAGATGTCTTGGACTTTTTGGAAAATGAATAACTCCTAAATGTGTGGCACCGTATGATGCTATTTCTTTTGCTTGCTCAGGTATAGTCAAACCGCATATTTTGATAAACATCTTTTTTATGTATAAATTCCTTCTATCTGTATTTTTATCTGGACACCTTCTATATCTATATAAATAACATCTTTATCATTTTCTTTTTTATAAATGATTTCGTAATCGCTGAAAATTATTTTCTCAGGGACAAATTTATTCATCTCTATTTTGTATATAATTGTAAAATTCTTCGTATCAACAAATACTCTATTTCCTTTACAGGAATACTTTTCTTTTCCTGATAGGTAAAACTTCCTTGAAATAACACTTTGAAGTGGAATATCTATATCAAAAAGTTCTTTTAAAAGATTTATTTTACCGAAGCATTCTTTTACACCTTTGATTTCCACACAGGTTTTTTCATCTGTTTTTTCAATAGTGCCCAATTTTATTCCAAAAGGTAGATAAACTTTAAGTTTTAGATAATCTTTACCTTTTGCTTCCCCCTTTACGAAAAGTTTTTTATTTTGATAAAAAATAACTGCCCTGAAAGAAAAATCATCTTTAATTTGTTTGTCCTGTTCAATCAGTTTCTGAATTTTTAGACCACAGGGAAGTTTTTTTAGATCAAGAATCGGAGCACAGGAGGCAAGCACGAATAGAATAGCTAAAATGAGAGGCTTAAGCAGATTCATACTACTTTTCCAGTGCTTTTAACTTTTTAAGAATTCTTGCTTTTTGGTTTGGTTCTAAATCTTTTCCTATTTTCTCAAGAAGTTTTAATGCTTTTTTATAAAGTTTGATGGCTTCTTCTTTTTTTCCTAACTTCACTAAAATATCTGCGTAATGTTCAGTTAAAACTGGGTCATCTGACAACTGTTTATATGCTTTTTGTATTAACTTTAAAGCTTCCTTATATTTTCCTAACTTGTAGTATCCCCATGCAAGACTATCTAAATAAGCAGGATTATCAGGTGCAAACTGGAGAGCTTTTTTGACTAATTCTATCCCTTTTTTCACATCAATATCTTTCATAATGTATGTATAACCGAGATAGTTCAGAGCATCTGAATAGTTTGGTCTTAGTTTTAAAGCTTCTTTGAATGCTTTTTCTGCTTCAGGCCATCTTCCTAATTTATCTAAATAAACACCTTCCAAGAAATGAATAACAGGATCATCACTTTTTATTTTTTTCGCTTCTTCCACGTATTTTAAAGCTTTCTGAGTATTTCCCCTTTCATCTTCTATCTCTGCCATTACAAGGAGAACGCGGTAATTTTTAGGATCTAATGTATAGACCTTGTTATAAACATCCAAGGCTTTATCATACTGTTTAAGTTTTGTATATACTTCTCCTAATCGTTCTAATATCTCAATATTATTCGGCTCTTTCTGGATTACCTGTTTATATAACTCTTCTGCTTTTTTATAATTTTCGATACTTTCGTATGCCATTCCTAAAATGGAAGTGATAAACGTGTTGTCAGGATATTTTTTGTGAAGATCTTCTAAATCTTTTATAACCTCTTTTGCTTTTCCCTCCTGAAGATAAAGGAGAAATTTTTTCATCAATGCCTGTTTGTCGTTGGGGTTAACTGAAACGATTTTATCAATTATCTTTTCTGCATTTTTATAATCTCTTTTATCTACATAAACTTGAAACAGTCTGTTTAACGCTTCTAAATTATCTGGGTCTTCTTCAAGAACTTTTTTATAAACCTTTATTGCATTATCAAAATCACCTTTTTGTCTGTAAATTTCTCCTAAAAGAACAAAGGCAGGTTTGTATAAAGGATCTTCATTTAATGCTTTTTC
>JALVEZ010000126.1 GCA_027030405.1 Hydrogenothermaceae bacterium
GGCTGAAGCAGCAGTAGAACCTGAAGTTTACCCTGAAGTTAAAAATGTTGAAGATTTAGAAACTCCAGAACTGGAAAAAGAACCAGAAGTTGATCCTGAACTGGAGAAGTTCAGAGAATTTATAGAGAATATAAAACCTGAAGATTTTATGGTTGATAAAAAAGAAAAAACAAAAGCTAAAAAAACTAAAAAGAAAAACAACAAGAAGGAAGATTAATCTTCCTTCTTAACCTTTTATATAGTCTTTAATCTTATCATAGATTCGTAAAGTGGCATCGGATTTATTTAATGTATAAAAATGTAAACCTTTAACACCATGTTTGAGTAAGTCAATACACTGATTCACTGCATACTCAATTCCAATTTCTTTAACCTTTTCAGGCTCATTTTCATATTTCTCAAGCTCTAAAATAAGTTCATTTGGAATAGTTGCACCGCACATTGCAGCAAATTTTCTTATCTGTTTAAAATTGGTTATAGGCATAATACCTGGAATAATAGGAATATTAATTCCTGCTTTTTCAACAAGTTCTAAAAATTTATAAAAAATCTGGTTATCGAAAAACATTTGTGTTATCGAAAAATCAGCCCCTGCTTCTACTTTCTGTTTAAAAAACCTTATTTCCTGTTCCATATTAGGACTTTCAGGATGTCCTTCAGGATATGAAGCAACTGCTATACAGTAGTAATCACCAAAATTATCTCTTATCAATCTTACCAGTTCATCTGCATGTTTACATCCATCTTCTGGTTGAACAAAGTTTTCCTGATTTACAGGTAAATCTCCTCGAAGAGCAAGAACGTTCTGAATTCCGATAGATTTATAGTCATTTAAAATATCTATCAACTCTTTACGGGAATGACCTAAACAGGTTAGATGAACCATAACTGTAAGATTAGTTTCTTCGTGTATTTTTTTAACAATATTTCTTGTTCTATCCCTTGTACTACCACCAGCACCGTATGTTACAGAAACAAAAGTAGGATTGATATGTTCTAAGTCTTTTATTGTTTGGAAAAGCTGGATTTCTGATTCTTCAGATTTCGGCGGAAAAAATTCGAATGATATGCTTGTTTTCGGTTGCTTTAATATCTCTATTATTTTCATTATAAAAATATTATAGCAGATATTTAAAGGTAAAAAATTAAAAGCCCTTCATAGGAAGGGCTATATATTTAAAACATTCCTGGAGGTCTTCCTTTTGAAGTCACCAATCTTTCTACAGGTTCTCCACCTATGATATGTTTTTCAATGATTTCCTGAACATCATCTGGTGTAACCTTTCCGTACCATACTGCATCAGGATATACAACAACTGTTGGGCCAAACATACAAGGGCCTAAACATCCTGTTGGTGTTACTGCCATTTTAGTCATAAGATCAGGATTAGACATCATTGCTTCTTGAAATTTCATAAATATCTGTTCGGAACCCTGACTACCACAAGAAGGCATTCCTGGTGGTTTTTTCTGTAAACATACGAATACGTGACGAAAATCTGCCATTTGTATTCCTCCTTCATTATTTTTAATTTTTAAAAGTTTAAATAAAAAGAATTTTAGAAAAAATGATTTTTGTTAGGAACTTCAATCAACATAAGTTTCCACAGTTGTTATGAAAGCATCAACAAAACCTTTTTTCTTCAGCTTTTCAAGTAAGGGTTTTGCTTCCTGTTTTTTATTAAATTTTCCACAAAAAACGATATAATATCCTTTTTGATGTTCCACATAACATTCTTTTAGATGCTTTTTCTTTATAAGATTCTGTGCTTTTGCTTTTGTATTAAAGGTTATGATTCTTACTGCATAAAACTTTTTCTTTGGCATTAATCCTGCAGCTTTTATTTGCTCAAGACGTTTTCTTGCTAACTTTCCGTACTTTGTATTATATTTTGCAGCTTTTTTGTAGTAATGAATAGCTTTTGCATAATCTTTATACTGTTCCTGTATAACACCTAAAACATAGTTTGCATAATCTTTATATTTTTCTTCCAAAGAAAGGAGTTTGTAGTATCTTTCTGCTCTGATATAATCTTTTTTCTTGAGATAGTAGTTTGCTAAAAAATCTAATATCTCTGGTGTTTTAAATGTTATCGTTTCAAATGCTTTAACAGCTTCATCTTCTTTTCCTAATTTTGTTAAAGCAAGACCTCTATAATAAAGAACATCATCTTTTTGCTCTGGCTCAAAGTTTTCCAATCTTCTTGTTAATCTGACAACATCATCATAATTTTTAAGTTTGTAAAAAGCTATGACTTTATAAAGATTTATTGCTTTATCGTCAGGTAGATCTGCAAGCTTATCCCATTGCTTTTTTGTATAGTAATATGTTGCTAAGGCTCTTAATATATCGCTTCTTTCAGTACCTGTTGTTAAAGGCAAAAGATTTTCAAGTGTATAAATTAATCTTTCTTTTTCATTTTTTTCTTTAAAAAGTTTAATACCTAAATAAAAAATCTTTTTCTTGATATCATCAGGTATGTTTCTGTATTTGAGCTCTTTTATAAGAAAAAATAGTTTATCTGAGTCTTTGGTCATATAATAGGAATTCGCAAGAATCATTATGATTTTTAGACGTTTAGGATCATCTTTAGGTGCTTTTTTTAGATATTCTTCGGCTTTCTGTGCAGCTAAGGAATAAAGTTTGTCGTTATAAACACCTTGAATCAACACAAGGAGTTTATTTAATTCTTGGTTTTTATTTTGCTTAGCAAATCCAGAACTAAAAACTGAAACACACAACAGAAAAATAATGAGCTTTTTCATCGATTTATACCCTTAACTGTTTTTTTAATTATAACAGATTAAGAGTATCTCTGCTCTTTCCAGGGATCTCCTATCAGGTGATATCCCCTCTGTTCCCAAAAACCTGGACGATTTTCTGTCATAAATTCTACACCTGAGACAAATTTGGCACTTTTCCAGGCATAAAGTTTTGGGATTATAACCCTTAAAGGGTATCCGTGGTCTGCAGGTAAAGGATTTCCATT
>JALVEZ010000127.1 GCA_027030405.1 Hydrogenothermaceae bacterium
GCACCTCGATGTCGGCTCGTCGCATCCTGGGGCTGTAGCCGGTCCCAAGGGTTGGGCTGTTCGCCCATTAAAGCGGCACGCGAGCTGGGTTCAGAACGTCGTGAGACAGTTCGGTCCCTATCCGCCGTGGGCGCAGGATACTTGAGAGGAGCTATCCCTAGTACGAGAGGACCGGGATAGGGTAGGCTCTGGTGTACCGGTTGTCCCCCAAGGGCAGCGCCGGGTAGCTATCCTACTACGGGATAAGCGCTGAAAGCATCTAAGCGTGAAGCCCACCTCAAGATAAGGTATCCCGCACTTTACGTGCCTGAAGGGTCGTGGGAGACTACCACGTTGATAGGCCATAGGTGGAAGCCCGGTGACGGGTGGAGCCGAGTGGTACTAATCGCCCGTGAGGCTTGGCCTCTTACTTCTTAATTCCCTTCGTTGTCTTTCCCTTGTTCTATTTCCAATTCCCTGGTGCCCATAGTAGGGAGGGTACACCCAGTCCCATTCCGAACCTGGAAGTTAAGCTCCCTCACGCCGATGATACTGGCTGCGAGAGCGGTCGGAAAAGTAGGTCGGTGCCAGGGTTCTTATTTTTTTCCCTCCTGTTTGATATTATCTTCATTTCTTTGTATCATATTAAATCCAAAAATTATGTTAGGAGTTAGAATATAAATGTTAGCTGATTTTTTATTAAAGTATTGGAAAATTTTAGTTCCTATAGGTGTTATATTAGCAATAGGTGCTTTATTTATTCCTAATATAGTTATTTCAAAGATTGTTGAGTTTACCGGATTTGCTATATTAGCTGTAAATGCTTACGTTTTAGGCTATAAAATGGCTGTTGCTGAAGCTGAAAAACAGATAAAAGCAGAAATGGAAAAGTTAGCTAAACAGGATATCAGGTATAAATTTGCTCAAGAAAGAGTGATGAAAAACTTAAAAAAATAAACTATAAAATTTCTCCTTTCCATAAGAGTCCTAACTTAAATGTTATTTTTTCTTCAGGGAAAATTCTTTTAACTGCTTTTGTGTAATACTCTTTTTGTTTTTCATAGATTTCTATTAGTTTCTTTTTTTGGTCTTTTGTTTCATATCTATTTGTCTTGTAATCCATAACAATCAATGTGTCACCTTTTTTATAAATTATATCTATTCTACCTTCTATAAATTTTCCATTTTCAAAGTATGTAAATGGAAGTTCTTTAAATATTATTTGAGCTTCTTTTAGTTCTTTATGAAGTGGTGAGTTTTCAAATCTTTTTAGTATTTCTAATGATTCTTTGACAACTTTTTTTCTCATTGTTTCAGGGATTTTATTGGATTTTTTTTCTATTATCTGTTTTACTTTTTCTATAGAATAATTTTTAAAATCAAGATCTTCTAAGACTTCATGAACCAGTATTCCGACATAAAGAGCGATGTTCTCTTCTTTATCTTTTTTGTTTATAAAAATAACTGGATTTTCTTCTTTTTCTTCTTCCATTAGTTGTGAAACAGACACAAATTTTTGTGTTTGGAATGCCTTTTTATTTTCTTCTTCTAACCAATTTTCTAATTCTTTTATCTCTGTTAGTTTTTCTTCTATGCTTTCTATTTTTTCTTTTTCTGCTTCTTGATCAAGATTTATAGGATCTATTTTTTCATTCTCAAATTTTACTTTTTCCTCAATCAAAAATTCCTCATTAAATCCTTCTAAACCTTTTCCTAACAATTCTTTATAAGAATCTTTTAAATTTTTACTCCTTTTACTACTTGTAATAATCAACTTTTCTTCTGCTCTTGTGAGTGCAACGTATAAAAGTCTTTCTTCTTCATTCTTTTGGGATTGATCTAACTTTTCTTTTATAGTATCTATTCCTAATGATTGAGCTTTTGAGAAGTTTAAATAAATTTTTCCATTGACTACTGTAAATGCTTTTTTTTGTGGGTTTGGTGTGCGGTTGGTCATAGGGAGGATTATTATTTTCCTTTGGAGTCCTTTTGCTTTATGCATTGTTAGAAGTTCTACTACATTTTCTGAACTCTTATTTTCTGCGGTTTCTTCTTCTCCTGTTTCAACATATAAAAGAAAGTCTCTTAATGAATAGTTTTCTTGTGAGAGTTTTTGGGCTATTGTTTTAAATTTTTGTAAATTCAGAAGCTTTTGTTCTCCATCTGGATAAAGGGAATAGACTTCCTGTAGATAAGTTTTATTATAAATTTCATTTATTATTTGTTCTACTGTAAGATTTATCTTTTCATTTATTAACTGGTTTATAACAAAAAGGCTTTCCTTAAAGGTTTCGAAATTTATTTTTCCTCTGTCTTTGTATAGCTCTTCTTCAGTTATGAATTTTAGAGGTGATTTTAGTAGTTTTAAAAGTAAAGATTGATCCTGTGGAAATTCTAAGAATTTCAGTATGTTTATAATATTTTGAATTTCAGGCTGTTGGAATAGATTTTCGTTTGATGATGTCTTTACAGGTATGTTGTATTTTTGGAATATATTTTTAAAATGATTTAGATGATTGTTCTGTCTAAATAGGATCATAATATCCTTAAATTCGTTTCCATCTTCTATCAGTTCTTTAATTATTTTAATAGTTTCTATTGCTTCTGCTTCTTCTGCCTTGTATTTTTTTGTATCAAAATCTATATCAATCAGTTTTATGAACGAATTGCTATCTTTGAACCTTTCTAAATCTCCACACTCTATGGGTTGTCTGAATTTTTTGTCTATATGTGTTAAAAGTGTATCTCTGGTAAAAAGATGGTTAAAAAGTTGTATAAGCTCTGGAGAACTTCTGAAATTTTGAGATAAAACTATATCTTTAAAACTGTTTTTTTCCAAAAACTCAAAATAACTATCAAGATTGGCATCTCGCCATTCATATATACATTGTTTTGGATCACCAAAAACAATAAGATTATCATCTGAGATTTGCTTAATTATTTGTAATTGAATTTCATCTGTGTCCTGAAATTCATCAATAAATATGTATCTGAATCTTTTTTTGATTTTCTCTCTTGCTTCTGGATTTTCAGACAAAAGATCTGATGTTTTTTTTAGTATATCGTTAAAATCTATGATGTTTTGTTCTTTTTTGGTTTGTTCTATGAATTTATGGAACTGGAAATATTTATTCAGGACTATTTTTGCATTGTAGTCTAATGCGATTTCTTTTAGCTTTTTTACAGTTGTTTCTATATCTTTGTCTAAGATTTCTAAACCTTCATCAAATAAGGGAATAACTTCGTTTTTTAGAAATTCTTTAATTTTTTTATTATTAGGACTTTTAAAAATAAAACTGGTTTTTCCCTCTCCTATGCCTTTTGGTTCTGCATAAGGTAAGTTTGCAAAATCGCCTTTTTTTAAGATCTCTCTTATTATGTAAGGTGAGTTTCTGAAGCCTTTTCCTTCAAATTGGTTTTTTATTTTTTCTAAAATTTCTTCATATTCTTCAAAAAGCTGATTTATAAGTTTTTCTAAATTTTCTTTTAAGGTTTTTATACTTTTTTCGTGTGTTTTTAAGTCAAACTCTTTATAATCTTGCCTGAATTTTAGACGATTTTTATAGATTTCTTTGAAAATTCCTTTTATTTCCTGACTATTGCTGGATATTTTTATTATTTCTTTCCAATCTTCTTTGTTTTCGTTAAAATCTATTTCTGTCCATTTTTCAAACTGTGTATCTAAAAATGTGTCTAAGGTTGATGATATTATTTGCGTTTCCTTGTCTATCTGTGTAATTTCTGGATGTTTTTTTAAAAATCTTAAAAATACACTGTGGAATGTCCCGATATATCCATTTTCTAACTCTAATAGTTGTTTGTGAATTTTTGGACTTTTGGTGTCTCTAAGTTCTTTTTTAAATCTATCTCTAATTCTTTCTTTTAGTTCTGTTCCTGCTTTTTCTGTGAATGTGAGGATTAAAAGATCTTTTATTTCTAAGTTTTCATTTTTTATTTTATCTATAACCTGTTCTACAAGATTATATGTCTTTCCTGTTCCTGCTGATGCTATAAAGTTTGTATTTTTCAATTTAGAACTCTTTTTAGTTTTTCTCTTTCCTTTATTCTTGTTTTTACCCGATAAATAGCATTTTGAATATCTTTATCCGGTTTTGATAGTTTATCGTATGCTTTTGTGTAATATTCTAATGCCTCTTTTAGATTTCCTTTTATTTCTTGACAGGCTCCTAAGTTGTAAAGGATGGATATGCTATCTGAATATTTTTGATATGCTTTTTCAAAGAACTGGCAGGCTTTCTCTAAATCTTGATTTTCTAAAAATTCTAATCCTTTATTAAAAAGTTCTTTGGCTTTCCTATCTTTTATGTCATCGTCATCATCTTTAAACTTGATAGATATTACAGTTTGGTGAGGTGCTATATCTTCTATAAATTCGTTGACTGCTTCTTCCTTAAGTCTGTCTATCATATCTAAATATGACACTGGTTGTGTGTGGTCTCCGTAACAGTATTTTGAGTAATCAGATTTTTTTATTTCTCTGGAATAAACGATTTCTCCTGTTGGAATTTTAAGTATTTTTGGTATCAGAACATACTGTGCTTTTATTCTTTTACATAATACATATACATCTCTGTATGCTTTACATTTATGATCTTCGTATCTTATACATTTTTGTCTTTTTTCTTTGAAACTATTTATCCAATAAGATGGCTTTGCAAAGCCTGTGATGATTCCCTGAACTCCTAAAATTTTTCCGTATTCTACTACTTTTTCTGCAAGACCAGATTCTTGAAAGTTTACTTCGCTTAATACCTTATCCAGTTCTGTTCTTGATACCAGTTGAAAGTATTTTTTACCATTTATGGTGATGTTGTTTAGTTTCGCTTCTATTACATAGGTTATTGATTTATCTCCTTTAAAAGGTAAAACTGCTATTTTTTTAATACCTGCGACAGATTCAACTCTTGGAGGCTTTAGTACGGTTATGTTTTTTTTCGGAGCTGAACATCCTGCAACTAAAATGGCAATTAAAAATATAATAAAAGTTCTAACTTTCATTATAAAATCCCGTAAAATTTCATTTCTTCTACAAGTTTGTCTATCTCTATCTGTCCTGGAGCAAAAGATTGTCCTATATATGTGTATGTTATTAATGATCCGAATATAAATCCTGCAACTCTTGTTATTTTGCCTAAATCTCCCATTGCAATTGCTACTATATTTTTTTCCCTGTTTTCGTTTGTTTTACACATTATTCTTGCTATATCTTCTTTTGTTTTTGCGTTGAATGCATATTTAACAATATCACAGCCTAAAGATTTAGCTTCATCGATGATTTTTTGTATCTCTTCTTCTGAAGGTGTTTTTTCAAAATCATGGTAGGAAACTAAAGATAAAATTCCTTTTTTCTTTGCGATTTCAACTACTTTTTTTCTTATACTTTTTGAAGTCAGTTCTATATCTAAAATATCTCCGTAATCTGCACACAGTTCAAAGAGAAATAAACGTTTTTCGTCGGGAATATCTATTCCCCCTTCAAGTTCTGAGCGAATAGTTATTATTAATGGAAAGCCTTCTTTTTTAGCGTACTGTAGTTTTTCTAAAATGTATTCAGGCTCTAAATTTTGGAACTGATCTATTCTCATTTCTATAAGATCTACCGGTTTTTCCTTTGCCTTTTGAATGGTTTTTTCAAAGTTAATATCATTGATAGGAAGTGCTATTAAAGGTTTTTTCCCTAATTCCATTGTTTTTCTCCTGTTTGGTTTTATTTATATTATTTTATTCGAAAAACAGGGTTTTTGTTATTTTCTTTAAAAAGCTATCTCTAAATGATAAAATTTAATCTTAAAAATAAATGATTAAGGAGAATGAGAATGTTAGATAATCTCGGAGATTTTAAGAGAGATTATTACTGTGGAGAACTCACAGAAAATAATATCGGTGATGAAGTTAGATTATTAGGTTGGGTTGAAAGTGTAAGGGATCATGGAGGAGTGATCTTTATAAGTTTAAGGGATAGAGAAGGGGTCATACAGCTTGTGGCAGATCCTTCAAAATCTCCAAAAGAAGTTTATGAAAAAGCTAAAAGAGTAAGAACAGAGTATGTTATCGGTGCAAGAGGTAGAGTCCAGAGAAGACCTGCAGGAACTGAAAATCCGAAACTTGAAACTGGAACTATTGAGGTAGCATTAGATGAATTAAGGATTTTAAATACGTGTGATGTTTTACCTTTCCAGATAGAAGATGATATTAATGTAAGTGAAGAAGTTAGATTAAGATACAGATATTTAGATATAAGAAGAAAAACAATGTATCAAAAACTTCTTCTCAGACATGAAGTTTATCAGGCAACCAGAGAATATCTTGCAGGAAATGGATTTTTAGAAGTAGAAACACCTATGCTAACAAAATCTACTCCTGAAGGAGCAAGGGACTTTTTAGTTCCTGCAAGACTTGAAAGAGGAAAATTTTATGCATTGCCTCAATCTCCTCAGCTTTTTAAGCAGATTTTGATGGTTGGAGCCATTGAAAGATATTTTCAGATTGTAAAATGTTTTAGAGATGAAGATTTGAGGGCAGACAGGCAACCTGAATTTACTCAGATAGACTTTGAGATGTCTTTTGTTGATGAAGAAGATGTTATGTCCATATCTGAAGGACTGATCCATTACATATTTAAAAAAGCGTTGGGAATAGAGCTTAAACTTCCATTTAGAAGAATGACATATCAGGAAGCAATGGAAAGATATGGAACAGATAAGCCCGATGTCAGATACGGTTTAGAACTGAAGGACTTAACTGGGCTTTCAAAAACAGTTGATTTTAAGGTTTTTAGAGAAACAGCTGAAAAAGGCGGACTAGTAAAAGGTTTAAATATAAAAGGTGGTGCACAGTTTTCAAGAAAGGAGATAGATGATCTTACAGAATACGCTAAAAAGTTTGGTGCAAAGGGAATGGCTTGGATAAAGGTGCAGGAAGGTGGAGAACTCCAATCACCTATTACGAAATTTTTCACACAGGAACAACTTTCCGAGCTTACCGAAAAGATGGAAGCAAAGGAAGGTGATTTATTGGTATTTATCGCCGATAAACCTGAAACAACACACAGGGTTTTAGGCTTTTTAAGAAAACACGTTGCAGAAAAATTAAACATTATTCCAGAAGGAAGATGGGATTTCTTATGGATTACAGACTTTCCTCTTGTTGAGTGGGACGAAGAAGAGCAAAGACTTGTTGCACTTCACCATCCATTCACGAGTCCAAAAGAAGAAGATCTTGACAGGTTGGATGAAGCTATCGCAGATAAAAAAGTTGCATTGGGCTTTAAATCTCGTGCTTATGATCTTGTTTTAAATGGAGAAGAGATAGGTGGCGGATCGATTCGTATCCATAGGTCAGATATTCAGAAAAAGGTTTTTGAGTTATTAGGAATCCCTGATGAAGAAGCTGAGGAAAAATTCGGATTTTTAATGAATGCTTTAAAATATGGTGCCCCACCTCACGGTGGTCTGGCGTTTGGGTTAGACAGAATTCTTGCATTAATGACAGATTCTGACAGTATCAGAGAAGTGATTGCATTCCCTAAGACACAAAAAGGAATATGTCCTTTAACAAATGCTCCTGATTTTGTAAAACCTGAACAGTTGGAAGAGTTAGGCATAGAAGTGGAAATCCCCGAAGAAGAAACGGAAAAATAAAATATAAATCCCCTCTTTAAAGAGGGGATTTATCAATTTTTAAAAATTCTTAAATAAAATTTTCACTAAAATAGTAAAAGTGTTTATCCAAATTCTTAAACTAATCAATGACTCAGTGAAACTCTAATTAGAAAACTGAAAATTTTTTAAAATGTTTTTTAGTAAAACATTTTAAAAGTTTATAGCAGTTTTATATTTTTTAACTTTAAACCTATACTTCATAACTTAAAAATTGAAAAATTTTTTTTCTTTACATATAATATGACTGATGAGTCAGTCAGAGAAGACTAAAGGCAAATTAATACGTTCTGCAAAGAAAATCTTTAGTGAAAAAGGTTTTTGGGATACTAAAGTTTCAGACATAGTCAAAGATGCAGGTGTGGCACAGGGAACATTTTATCTTTATTTTAAAAGTAAGGATGAGATATTTAAAGAACTCGTGTTAGAGATCAGAAATCATATTATTGAGATTATCGATAAATATAAAAATGCAGACGAAAACATTATAAAAACTTTAATTGATCTGAAATCAGAAATTTTAGAATATCTTTATCAAAATAAAGAGATAGCAAGGATTTTTCTTTTCCAACTTTTCACTAAGGAAGAGTTAATGCAGATATATTTTGAAACACTCAATTACATTGAAGATTTTGACAAGAATCTTATTCAAAAAGGAGTGGCAAAAGGAGTAATAAAATATCCAGATGTTGAAAACATAATTAACATTATTCTTGGTTACGGAAGGAGATTGTTTGAAACGGAAGTTTTATTAAAAGGAAAACCGTTAGATGAAGTTAAAAAAATTCAAAAAGAAGGAATTCAAATTATATTCAAGGGGATATCCTGATGAAAAAAAGTTTAATATTTGCAGCTTTGGTAAGCTTAGTTTCTGTTTCTTACGGTTTAACATTTGAAGAGGCAGTTGAGCAAACAATACAAAATAACTATTCTTTAAAAGCTGAAAAACAAAATATAGACATTGCAAAATACCAGTTGAAGATAGATAAAAATCTATATTATCCAGAGTTTTTTGCTTCATTTTCATACACTTGGCTAAAAGATCAGATCGATATAGAAGTTCCTCCAAATCCACCTTTGATGCCAATATCCATTAGATTTAAACAGATGGATAAAAAATTTAAAAATATTGATGTTGGGATTAATTATATTATTTATTCAGGGGGGATAAGACCTAACAAAATTAAAATCTCAAAAATCGATATTAAAGCTTCTTCACAAAATTTTAATGAACAAAAAAATAAAATAGTTGCTGAGGTGAAGAAAGCTTATTTAGATGTTTTACAAGCAGAAGCAGTTGTTGAAATTTATGAAAAACAGTTGGAAGCAGTAAAAGCTCATGTTGAAAGGGTTAAAGGATTTTTAGAGGAAGGTTTGGTTACACAGGTTGATCTTCTTCAGGCAAAAGTGAAACTTTCTGAAATAAAAAGGGATTTAAGATCTGCACAAGGAAAATTAAAGCTTACTAAATCAAGACTTTTAACAATAATGGGAAAATCTCCAGATGAAGATATTGATGTTCAGAATGTTTTGATAAATGTTCCTGAAGAGCTTGAACTTAAAAAGTTAGAAGAGCTTGCTATTAAGCACAGACCTATTTTGAAATATCTGAATTTTCAAAAAAAGAAAATAGAAAGATTTGCAGATATTCAAAAATCAGATTTTTATCCTAAAGTGTTTGCTCAGGCTAAATATACGTATACAGATCAAAACTCTTATATAGATCCAAAATCTAATTATGCAGTTACCGTTGGAATGAAACTCTCTTTTAGAGGTGTAGAACCTGTTGATAAACAGAAAAAAGTAAAGGCTCAGGAAAAACAGCTTATATATAAGATAGAAGATATCAAATCTAAAATCTTGCTTGATGTTAAAAATAGCTATGAAAATTTCCAGACTGCAAAGGAAAATTTACAGGTAGCACTGAGCTCATTAGATGAAGCTCAGGAGTATTACACATTGGTTGTGGAGCAGTTTAAGAATCAGCTTGCATCAACAACGGATGTTCTGAATGCAGAAGCAGCTTTAACTGCTGCCCGAAACGGTAAGGCAATTTCTTATTATCAATATTTGAAAGCCTTTATTGATCTGGAAAGGGCTGTCGGAACAAAGATAAAAAAAGAGGTTAAATGATGGGAAGGAAGATAGCAATAATTGTAGTAATTATTTTAATAATAGTTTTTGCTTTTATTTCATTTAGATGGATAAAACACAGAATGGAATATGCAATGACCAATGCTGTTTTTGTTGAATCGGATAATATGTCCAATCTATCGTTTTATAGAGTTTCAGGAAAAATAAAGGAGCTTTACAAAGATGAAGGAGATTATGTAAAAAAAGGTGAGATTTTAGCAAAGTTAGATGATAAAGATTACAAACTTCAGTTAGATGCCATTGATGAGAAAGTAAAAAGTCTCCAATTTAAGAAAAAACAGTTACAACATAAGCTAAACAGAATAACAGACGAACTTAACATAAACGAAAAAATAGCAAATATAACCTATGAAGAACTGAAGAAAAATATTGATCTTATCAATCAAAATCTTAAAGAAATCGATCTTCAGATAAATCAGTTAGAAAAAGATAAAGGTAGATATGAAAGACTTTTATCTAAAAAACTTATACCTGAAAGAAAGTATGAAGATATCAAGTTGAAATTAGACCTGTTAAAAGAAAAAAGAAAAACACTCCTTACAAAGTTAGAACAACTCAACATATCACTAAAAAAAGCAGAGCAAAATATATCCCTTTCAAAAGTTAAGAAAAAACAGATAAAAGAGATGAAAAATGCGATTTTATCACTTGATAGCAATATAAAAGAACTTTTAAAAAAGAAGAAAGATGTGGAGAACATACTTCAATATACAGTGTTAAAGGCTCCGTTTGAGGGAGTTATTGCAAAAAGATTTGTTTCTGTTGGAGATACTGTTAGGGCAGGTATTCCTATTTATTCAGAAATTGAAAAGAACAGCTTTTATATAAAGGTTCTTTTGGAGGAGACAAAACTTGAAGGTGTTGAAGTTGGGAATAAAGCAGAAATAACACTTGATGCCTATCCAGATCTAACTTTCGAAGGGGTAGTGGAAAAGATCAGCCCTGCTTCAGCTGCAAAATTTGCACTGGTTCCCCGTGATATATCGGCAGGAGAATTTACAAAGGTATCACAAAGAATTCCTATAAAGATAAAAATAACAAAAGGAAGCTTTTCTGTCCTCCGTGTTGGTTTAGGTGGTGAAGTTGAGATAAAAAAATCTAAGAAAAAACATAAGGAATAATGGATAAAAACATTCCCATTTACCAACAAATAACATCAAAACAGAGGATCCTTATAACCTTTATTGTTATGGCAGGATCTTTTATGGCTATTCTTGATACTACAATTGTTGATATAGTGGTACCTAAAATGATGACACCGCTTAAGACAGACCTGTACGGGATACAATGGGTAATTACAGCATATATGATGGCAGCTGCAACTGCCCTAATTCTTTCAGAGTGGTTGGACAAAGTTATCGGTTTGAGGATAGTTTTTATAGCAGGTGTTGTGGATTTTACAATTTTTTCTTTTCTTTGTGGTCAGGCAGAATCTCTTGAGATGATGATCTTTTCAAGGGTTATGCAGGGAATTGGCGAAGCTCTAATAATGGCAACTGCCCAGACCATACTTTTTTCTGTATATCCTCCTGAAAAGAAGGGAGTGGCAATGGGTATTTATGGATTGGGAGTGAGTTTTGCTCCTGCCCTTGGCCCGACATTGGGAGGATATATTACAGAATATCTGTCGTGGAGATGGGTTTTTTATATAAATATACCTGTGGGAATTATTGTTGTTATTCTGGCTTTATCTTTTCTACCTGAAACGTCTTTGATAAGAGAAAAAGCCAGATTAAATTTCCGTTCTTTTTTCCTGCTTTCCGTATTTACTATCAGTACATTGATTATCCTTTCAAAAGGTCAGCAATTAGGCTGGTTTATGTCTGATACTATTGTTTATCTGACTGTTATATCAATCTTTTCGTTTCTTTTGTATATTCTTTCGGAACTTGTTTCAAAAGAGCCTCTTATTGATTTCAGTATTTTTAAAATAAAAGAGTTTAGCGTTGGAATACTTGTTTTTTTCTTACTTTTAGGGTTTTCAATGTATCAGGTTTTTTATTTGCTTCCCCTTTATTTTGAGAATTTGAAAGGTTTGACAACCTTTGATGCAGGTATTCATATCCTTGCCCTTGCTACCTTTATTGCCCTGTTCTCACCGATAGCAGGAATCTTAAGTGATAAAATAGGTGAGCTTAAAGTTCTATTTATGGCTTCTGTTTTATACATTATTAGCGGAATCTATTTTTTGCCTAAGCTTAACTATTACACACCTTCTGTTGAGGCAGCTATATTGACTATTCCCCTTGGTATATCAATGGGAATGTTTTTTGCTCCTGTCACTACACTGGCATTAAGAAATTTGGGAACCAAAACCTCTTTAGGAACAGGACTTATGCATTATTCCAGATTTGTAGGTGGATCCTTCGGGACGGCTATTGCTACAAATGAGCTGTTTAAGCATCAATGGTCACATTTTGAAGGAATAAATGCAATGCAGAATCATAGCTATGTTCAGAACTATTTTGAAAAACTTAAAATGTTATTTGAAAATTACATTAATCCTGCCGTTTTAGAGGCTAAAATAAAAGCTCTGATTTATAAAGTTCAGCTTTTACAGAGTGCTTCATGGTCTTTTCAGGATACATTTTTTATAGCCGGGCTTTTTGGAGTTGTTGGAGCTATTCCTGTTTTTGTTTTGGTTTTTTGGGAAATTGTAAAATTAACAAAAGAAAAAAGATATCAAACAGATTAATTTTATTTTATAAATAATTTTTCCGAAATTGGATTAAATGAAAAAAACAATTTTTTTTATCAGTTTATTACTGCATTCAGTTGCCTTTGGAATAGAGTTTCCTTCTTTTCAATTTGGAAAAGGTGTGAACCAGTTTCAGATAAGAGGTAAAGTTGATATTTTAGATACAGACAGTAAGCTTAGATCTAAAAATGAAAATAAATTTGATTATTTCTTTGTAAAACTGATACCAGCCTATCCAGAATTCCCATATATAAAGTTTGAGTATGTTTATTATGACTATCGAACTAAAGGTAAAATCAATATTGGACTTAAAGATGTGATAAAAAATGCTGATTTTCCTTACTTTTTTGGACTTGATGATATTGCTGCTGATTTTGCAGATTTAGTTGGATTTTTAGGGCCAATCGGTGATATCACTGGTCTTGATAAGGCTAAACTTGATATTAAAACCAAAATTAAAGAGTACAATACAACAATTTATTACGACCTTTTTCAGAACTATGCGATAAGTCCCATGTTAGGACTTTATTTAAAATTTATAAATTCAGACACATATAGAAAAGCAAAATATCTATCAAGGGTTTTGAAAAGAAAAACGAAGAAAACAAGTGTTGTACCTTTTATATTTATGGGTTTAAAGGGAAAGCTACCTCTGAATTATTTTAATTTGATTATTTTTGGAAATATTGAAACCAAGTATCTTGTTTTCAGTACTGCTGATTATCTGAATCTTGATATTTTTGCGAAAATTCAGTTTTTGCAATCGCCTATATTTTACAATTTTTATGTTTCAGGTGGTTATAGATTCTGGGTTTTGAAAACAAGGCTTGTATTAGAGGATTATCAGATTGAGCAGAATATGAGATGGGAAGGTAGTTTTGTTTCGTTTGGAATTGTTTTTTAACTTTTTATCATTTTTACTTTTTTATTCTGATAATTTCTAAAGATCACGTGGTTCTCTTCTATTTCTTCAATATAATCAGGAACAAGAGGGATTTTTCCAAGTCCATCTTTCAGATCAACAGCATATGTTGGAATCCCTAATCCAGATAATCTTCCCCTCAGATACTCTAAAATTTCAATGCCTTTAAAAATATCCGTTCTGAAATGAACCACACCTTTAACAGGATCGCAGTAAAAAAGATAGTAAGGTTTTATTTTTGACTTTAATAGATCCCTCATCAGTTGTTCTATTGTTTTTTCATCGTCGTTTATACCTTTTAAAAGAACTGTCTGGTTTAAAACAGGTGTTCCTGTGGAAAGAATATTTTTTACAATTTTTTTAGTTTCGTTTGTTATTTCATCAGGGTGGTTAAAATGAGTAACCAGCCAGACTTTATCATATTTATCAAAGAGCTGTAAAAGATCATCATCTAAAAATCTGTAAGGATTTACAACTAATTCTCTGCTGCCTATTCGAATAACATCGATATGATCTATCTGGTAAAGATTTTTTAAAATGTATTCTATTTTAGAGTTCGGAAGTGTTAACGGATCTCCACCTGAAATAAGAACTTCTTTAATCTGCTTGTTTTGTTTTATATATTGAAACATTGCGTCATACTCTTCTTTCGTTCTTGCTTTTTCATCTTCTAAAAACATTCTTTTTCTCATACAGTGGCGACAGTAAACAGAACAAAAGTTTGTTGCCCTGAAAAGAACTCTATCAGGGTATCTGTGTGTTAATCCAGAAACAGGACTCATTTCATCTTCTAAAAACGGATCTAAAAAACTTTCTATCTGTGAAACAGGGTCTATCTCTTTTGTTGACGGTAAAATCTGCTTCAAAATAGGGTTGTTTTTGTCTGAAAAATCCTTAATAAGCGATAAATAGTAAGGAGTCGTTCCGAAATGAAATATGTTTTCAGTTATTTTAAATGCTTTTTCCTGATTTTTGTCTAATTTTAGAAAATTTTTGATATCTTCGTAAGATTTAAATCTATTTGCTATCTGCCATTTCCAGTTTCTCCACTCATATTCTTCCACATCTTTCCATATATCGAATTTTTTCCAGTAATCTTTTTCTAAAACTTGCATTTATGCTCCGTAAAGTTTGTGAACTACGATCTCATTACTAAATAGATTTACCATAACTGTAACAACATATACAAGCATATAAATCACAACTAACGTCTGATTGTTTTTGAAAAGCAGGTATGTTCTGGTTAATAGAATAAAGATAAATATGATTGTTAAAACAGTTCCTAAAATGATATGAATATGGTACGGTGATATGTCCTCTTGCATTGATTTTAGATAGTTCAGTTCTATAAATCCTGTGACACCTGCAATGATAGCAAGACAACTTCCTAATATAACGATTGCCCCTGAAAGTTTTGCCAGTATATCCTTTTGTGTGATGATTACAGCAGTTTCAAAGAACAATCCTAAAAGAGGAATTAAAATCCCGAAACGCCCAAAGAATGCATGAACTAAATCTACTTCCATTACTTTTTCCTGATATACAGTTTTACTTGAGGAGGTTTAATGGATAATATTTTCAGATTTTTTTTGTAATTTAAAGACACCTTAACAGGCAAAATATTTTCTCCAATTTTTACATTTTTAGCATCAACATATACATAAACATCAGAGGGATTGAGTTCATTTAAAATATTTTTGGAACCTTCCAAAATAACCACAACTCTTTCAGGATATAAAGCTTCAACCTCATATTTAGAAGGCAGGTTGATAACATCAACATAACTAACAAAATCAATTGTAGTTGTGTGTTCGGAAGTTACATTTAACCATAAAAGAAAGGCTACAAAAAATGATAGGGCTTTTAAAAAGAAATTTTCAAAGATAATTTTTTTGATAAATTTAATCATTTTTTCTTGCCTTTTTTCAATCTATCTTTAAATTTCTTAAAAAGGTTTCTTTCTTTATAACCTAAAAATTTAAGCAGTTTATTTCTCAGTGTAAGGGCATCTAAATCCCTGTATAACTTTCCATCAACTGCAAGGGATATTTCTCCTCTTTCTTCTGAAACCACAAGAGCTACTGCATCTGTTTCTTCTGTTATTCCCATTGCTGCTCTATGCCTTGTTCCTACATTAGGAGGGACATTTGGATTTATCGTTAAAGGAAGGAAACATCTTGCTGAATGTATTTTTTTATCTCTTATGATGATAGAACCATCGTGCAGCGGTGTTTGTGGTGTAAATATTGCGATTATAGTTTCAAGGTTAATTTCTGCATCAAGTTTTACACATCCTTCCGTGTAATTATCCAGATTTATGTTTCTCTCAAAAACAATCAAAGCACCGATTTTTCTCTCGGCTAAGAACAAAGACGCCCTTATGATATCGTCTATAACTTTTTTTTGGGATGGTGTGATAAATGAAAAGATACCACTCTCACCTAATTTTGCCAGACCCCGACGCAGTTCAGGTTGAAACACAACGATAAGCAGGAATAAACCTATTGACCAGATGTTATCAAAAATCCATACAACTGTTTGAAGTTTTAAAATTTTTGCGAAAAGCCATACTAAAAGGATTAAGGATATTCCGATTAATATCTGCCATCCCCGTGTTCCTGACAAAAATTTTAAAAGATAATAAATAATTATTGATACAATGAGAATGTCGAGGATATCGTTTATTTTCATTGAACTGATAACATTTATTATCCAGTCAAACAATACGATAACCTCTTATAGTGTCTAATATTGTTAAAAATTCTGTTGTTGCTTTAACATCGTGGGTTCTTACGATTTTTGCACCGTTTTCAACAGCAACGGCAGTTGCTGCAAGACTGCCATAGACTCTTTCTGTAGGCTTTGGTGCTTCGTTTCGAGAAAGAAGATTTTTCAGGATTATTCCTATGAATGATTTCCTTGATATTCCTATGAGAATCGGTCTTCCTAATATTTTAAGTTCATTTAAACGTTTTATTATTTCAATGTTATGTTCTATATTTTTTCCAAAACCTATTCCAGGATCGATAATGAATCTATCTTTTCTTATCCCGTGTTTCATGCCGTATTGAATCTGGTTTTCTAAAAAATCTGTGATCTCTTTTATAACATCGTCGTAGTATATTTCCTGTTTTTGCATTGTTTTTGGGGTGCCTTTAATGTGGTTGATAATTACAGGGCAATCATACTCAGCAATCAGATCTACCATCTTAATATCGAATGTCATACCACTTATATCATTTACAATATCAGCCCCTTCATCTAATGCAGCTTTTGCAACCTGAGATTTATAGGTGTCTATGGAAATAAAGAAGTTATTTCCCAACTCTTTTCTTATAGCTTTTATAACAGGAATAACTCTTTCCATTTCTTCTTCTACTGATACAGGTTCTGCTCCTGGTCTTGTGGATTCTCCTCCGATATCAATAATATCTGCTCCGTGTTCTAACATCTCTGCTGTTTTTTCCACTGCTTTATCAATGTTTTGGTAAACGGTTCCACCGTCTGAAAATGAATCAGGGGTTATATTCAGTATTCCCATCACTGCCGTTTTATATCCTAAGTTTATAAACTTACCTTTGTAATTTATTTTGAAATGTTCATTTTTTAATGCCACCCATTCTTCTGTAACTTCTCTGGCTAATTGTTGTTCTCCCTGATTTTTTAGTTTTTTGACAAAATCTTTAAACTGGTCTTCATTTTCTATAAAAACAGGAGGAATTAATGGATTTTTAAATACTATTTTGTATATTGTTTTTTGAACAGGTTCAATAAAAACGGATTTTTCCACTTTTAAACTCCAAAAGAATTTTCCCCACAAATTTTATAGTTATGTGAGGATATTATTATAAAGTATTCAAAGATGAAATTTTATTCAAACTTTCGGTTCACATATATTTTCAGGTTTAACTTTTCCATTTCCTGCTGTAAATTCTTTCCCTTCTTCTAACTTTGCTTTCAATATATAACCTAAAGCTGTATCTTTTTTAAAATTAACAGACGTTATTATTCCGATAGATTTTTCATCTGATAATATTTTATCGTTTTCATTTACATCACCGTTAATCGAAAATTTAGCCAGTGTTCGAGGAGTTTTCCCTCTGAAGTGAACCCTTGCTATTGCTTCCTGTCCCACATAACATCCTTTTGTAAGACTAAAAGCGATATCTAAAATGTTGGCTTCAAGTGGATGAAAACCTTCTCTTAGCTCTTTATGTATTTTCGGTATGCAGTTTTTGATTCTTATATCGTCAAACTGAATTTCATCAATTTCATCTTCTTTATTAAGTTCTTTTATTACTTTTTCGATATCACCGTAAATATCAAAACCTTTTTCTCCTACCCTGTAAGGATTGTTTGCAAAGATAACTCCATCTTTTTCTATAAAGTGGAATTTTTCCACTGCCACATCAAACTTATCTTTTAAAAATCTATCAGCATCTTCTCCAAAGATAAAAAGATGGTTAAGTTCGTCTGTTATGTCTTCAAAATAAACCTGAAGTGAAAGTTTTATTTTATTAAACTGCTCAATAATTTTTTCAGCATCAGCTGAACTGTCTAATATATAATAATCATCTTTTTTATAAACATAAAACTCTTCTTTAGGTTCTCCTTTCCCAGTTAACCACAGATTATAGTTAAATTGACCGTTTTTTAAATTAATTATGTCATTTGAAAGCTGGCTATGTAAAAATGATGTATGTTCTTCAGCCATTCCCTTAGGTAAAACCTTTCCTTTTTTCCCAAAAACTTTTATTTTTCCTCTATTTAATTTTATCCAGTTCATCATTTACCTCCGATTAAGTTGTTATATTTATTAAAACACCTTACTTATATTTATAACAATGAGATTAATCTCATTGTTGACATGTTAATTATTAATAATTATTATTAATTAATAATAATTACTGACAGGAGGGTAGAAAGATGGAATTTCTACACAGAGAAGAAGCACCGCTGACAGAAGAACAATGGAAGCAAATAGATGATATGGTTGTTAATACTGCAAGGAACACCCTGGTAGGTAGAAGATTTATAGAGATCACACCTGTTAATGATCCATCAGTCCAATCTGTTCCTTACGATACAATAACAGGAACAAATAACGGAGCTTGCGGTCTTTTTGGTGAAAAGGACTGTGATGTGGTAAAAGTTGGGAACAGGAAATTTTTACCTCTTCCCCAGATCTATAAAGATTTTAAGATTCACTGGAGAGATATAGAAACTGCAAAGAACTCTAACATACCACTTGATTTAAGTGTTGTTGCAGCAGCTGCAAGAGAAATATCCCTTGCTGAGGATAGATTTATTTTTAATGGAGATCCTTCACTTGGATATTCAGGACTTTTAAATGTTGAAGGAAGAAATCAGATTACTAAACAGGGTTTTGATGAAGAAGGTGGAGTTTTCAGAACTGCGGTAGAGTGTGTAGAAACACTTAACTCAAATGGATATAACTCAAATCTCGTATTTGTTTTAAACCCTAAAGATTATTCAAAAGCTTTCAGACTTTACGGAAATAGTGGTGTTTTAGAAATAAACCACGTAAAAGAGCTTTTTGATGTCGGTGTATTTTCCACGTATGCTGTTCCAGAAGGAAAGGCAGTAGCATTATCTACAGGACTTGAAAATCTTGATATCTTCATAGCTCAGGACATGATAACTTCATATCTGGCATATGAAAATATGGATCACTATTTCAGGGTTTTTGAAATATTAGCCCTCAGGATAAAAAATCCTTCTGCAATATGCGTTGTTGAATAAGGAGGATCTAAAATGGACATAGAAATTAAAAAAGCTATAGATTATCTTAACTACAATATAGCATTGGAACACTCTGCAATTATCCAGTATCTTTTTCACGCATATACAATCGGTGAAGAAGGAATAGAAAATGAGCTAGAAGAAATTGCCAGAGAAGAGATGAGACATTTAAGAATGTTTGCACATATGGTTGTAGATTTAGGAGGTATTCCAGCCATTGATAAAAGGGCTGCCGTATATCTTGAAGCACCTAACGTAACAGATCTTATCCAGTTTGATATAGAGGCTGAGCAAATGGCCATAGAAGAGTACGGAAAGCAGTTAAAAGATATTCCTGATAAAAGAGTTCAAAGAGTTTTAGAGAGAGCTATAAAAGATGAAACTTCTCATCTTCATATATTTCAGGATTTGAAAGAGAAAGTTAAAGAAAATATTGCTGAGAATGGTGAAAATTACGTTTTAGATGAAAATAAACTCAAAATAGTTCATCTTCTTAACCAATATCTCCAAAAACAGTATGAAAAGATTTTAGAATCACTTTATCAATCTTTTGTAATGAGACATAAAAATCCTCATTTGAGTGATGAGATTGAGCAACGGGCTATCGATAAGATGAAGCATTTCGGTTGGGTTGCAGAAGAGATCTCAGAATATGGTGCAAAGCCAGATATGAGTATGCCTCCTGTAAATAAAATACAGGATGAGGAAAAAATTGTAGAGTATCATATTGAAGATCAAAAAGAGTTTCCAAAGGAAATCGAAAGTATTGCCTCTCAAGTAGAAGACAAAGACCTAAAATGGATCTTAGAGAGAATAGCTAAAAGGGAAATTCATTATAGAGATTTGGAAGAATTTTTGAAAAAGCCAGACGTCTCTGAAAAAGAAATATCACAGGTTATTTCAGCCCTTACAGTTGGGAGTCTGTTTAAGAAAAAAGATTAAAAGAGGCTTTTGAGCCTCTTCTTTCTTAGGATAAGAAATCTTTTAGATGTTTTTTCATTGCAAGGACTCTTAATTTCTTCAATGCCCTTTGTTCTATCTGTCTAACCCTTTCCCTTGAAATACCAAGTAAATCACCAACTTCTGTTAAAGTTTTTGGTTCTTCTCCATTTAGTCCGAATCTATGTTCGATAATAGCTTTTTCTCTTTCATCAAGTATGTTCAACATAGAGTTGAGCTGTTTGTGTAAAGATTCTTCTATAAGATTTTTTTCAACATCTTCAGTTCCTTTTTTAGACAAAACATCTAACAATGTAAGATCTTCGCCTTCTTGACCTAAAGGCATATCAAGGGAGTAAGGCATTCTTACTACCTGTAATGCATTTTTTACTTTTTTCACACTTGCATCTACTTCTTTTGCTATTTCCTCAGGAGTAGGTTCTCTGTCTAATTTCTCTTTTAGTTTTTCATAAGTTTCTCTAACTTTTGATATGAATAGAGATTCTTTTACAGGTATTCTTACTGCTCCAGTTTGCTGGAATATGGTTTGCATTATAGCCTGTCTGATCCACCATACTGCATAAGATATAAATTTAACTTCCCTCTCAGGATCAAATCTTTTTGCCGCTTCAATAAGACCTAAGTTTCCTGCTGCGATAAGATCAGTTAAAGGCACACCCCATCCCATGAAATTTTTTGCAACATTTACAACAAATCTTAAATTTCCTTCTATTAGTTTTTTAAGAGCTTCTTTATCTCCTTTTTTTGCTTTTATAGCAAGTTCTTTTTCTTCTTCAGGAGTTAAAAGAGGATGTTCTGCCATTTGTTGTATATATAAATTTAAGGTTGTTTGTTCTTTCTCTGGATTTACTGCCATTTTATCACCCCTTCTTTTTAATATATCTTATTAATAATAATCATTATTAATAAGAATACTATGATTATTCTCAAGATATTACTTTAAGAATAATAAATTATCTAAATAAGAACAATAAAATTAAATTTTAGAATTCTTCGGATAGTTATTATATAAATTTAGGAGTGAAATAATTATGAAATCAAGCTTTTATTCTTTCCACTGACCTGTTCCACTTTTGAACACTTCCTTTTTCCAGATAGGTGCCCTTGCTTTGACCTCGTCAACAATATATCTGCAAGCTTCGAAAGCTTCCTGTCTATGTCCAGACCATACTGCAACGAGAAAAGATGGGATAAGAACAGGAACAACTCCTGTCCTGTGATGAACTACTGCATGCTTTATTCCAAATTTTTGTTTTGCTTCATTTATTATTTCATTAATTATCTTTTTTGCCATAGATTCATATGCTTCATAATGAAGTTCTTTTACATCACCGTCTTCAGGAGCAGAACGGGGAATCCCTAAAAATATATCAACTGCTCCGCAGCTTTCATCTTTATAACTGCTTAAAATATCATCTATGTTAAACCAATTTTCACCTATATATATTTCAGGAATTTCCTTTGCCATTTTTTCCTCTTTTAGCATTTATTTCCGTTTTCTTTGAATTTTCTGATATCAATTCCTTTTTTATAACAGCCAGTTCCTAAATAGTCTAATAAAGCTATGAAATCTTCTTTAGGTATGTATCCAGGTATCACATACAGCTTTTTGTAGTTGTTGTTTTTATCAAAAACGATAATGGTTGGATATCCTGTGATTCTGTATACATATGCAAGCATTTTTTCAGGCATTTCCGTTCCATCTGCCGGATCAATAACCATTCTATCTCCATTAACGTTAATAATAGCTATCTCAACACCATTTTTTATCTGAGCTTCTTTTACATCCATACTGTTTAAAACTTCTTTGTTGAGTTTTGTACAGTACTGGCAACTTTCAGATTCAAATATAAGAATTAAAAATTTTCCTTTTTTCATTGCATCTTTTATAACAGGGCCAGGATCAACTGCAAATTTTTCACTTGTTGATACCTCTTTTTTGGAACAAGATGTTACAAAAACAGATAAAACTAATAAAACCGATAAATATTTAACAAAATTTCTAAAAATCATACATTCCTCCTGTTATCTAAGCTGTTTTTTTAGTTGAGCATATTCTTCTTTAGATAAATACTTTACTACAAAATCTTTCTTCTTTTCATCATAATAACTATAAATGTATTTTGAAGGAATATCTTTTTTACCTACTTTTTGAAATGCGTTTAATATTCTTTTGTCTATTATTGGATTTCCTTCTACTACATAAGAAACTGTATTTACTAATATCAGAGGAACTGCAGTTTGGTATATTTTCACATTTGCAAGTGCTACACATCCAGGAACTTTACTGATAGCATCGTCTATAGCATCTTTAATGCTCAGTCTTCCTGTTGGAATGATCAGTATATATGCAACAGTATCATATCCTTTAACTACATCAGGCGATTGAACAAGATACTTTGAACCTGTCAAATCTACATTCCTTGTTGATAAAATTGTGTAATCCATAACTCTTGTGGTACAAGAATTCAATCCCATACCAACTATTAGTAACAAGATAAAACTAAATATTTTTTTCATTTTTTCCTCCAGAATCAAAAAAGCTTTCTTAAAGCCTGTTCGATTCTGTTTAATCCTTCTTTAATGTTTTCTAAAGATGTTGCATATGAAAGTCTCATATACCCTTCTTTCCCGAAAGCTGAGCCAGGAACCACTGCCACCTGTGCTTCTTCTAAAAGGTAACTTGCAAACTCAATGTCATTTTTTATATCACCTTTTATAAAAGATTTAATATTTGGAAAAACATAAAAAGCACCTTCAGGTTTATTACAATTTATGCCTTCTATTGAATTTAGTCTATCCACTATATAATCTCTTCTTTTTTGGAACTCTTTTTTCATCATAGCAGGGAATTTACCTTCATCCTGTATGGCTGCTATTCCTCCGTACTGGGCAAAAGATGTTGGATTTGAAATTGTTTGACTCTGTATGTTTATTATTGGTTTTACATATTCTTCAGGTGCAGCCACCCAACCTAAGCGCCATCCAGTCATAGAGTATGATTTTGAAAATGCACTGACTGTGAAAGTGATCTTTTTTATTTCTTCTGATAAGGAAGCTATACTTACATGTGGTTCGCCGTAGCTGAACTCTTCATAGCATTCGTCGGATATTATTAAGATATGGTTTTCAACACAAAACTCACCTATCTTCTTTAGTTCATTTTCAGGAATGACTGCTCCTGTTGGATTTGATGGAGTGTTTAGAACCAGTGCTTTTGTTTTTTCTGTTATAGCTTTTTTTAAAATATCTACGGTAAGTACAAATCCATTTTCTTCAGAAAGTTCACAATATACAGGCTTTCCTTCACAAAGTTCTATCTGTGCAGGATATGATACCCAGTAAGGTGCAGGAACAATAACTTCATCATCAGGATCTAAAATGGCAGCAAAAATCTCATATAAAGCCATTTTTGCTCCAGTAGATACAACTATCTCTGATGGTTTGTAATTTATGTTATTTCTTTTCTGGTATTTTTGGGCTATTGCTTCTCTTAACTCTGGAATGCCTGCTGAAGGCGTATATTTTGTTTTTCCTTCATAAAGAGCTTTTACTGCTGCCTCTTTTACAAAGTCAGGTGTATCAAAATCTGGTTCACCAGCTCCAAAGCTAATTATATTGATCCCTTTTGCTTTCAGTTCATTTGCTTTTGCGGTGATTGCTAAAGTTGGAGAAGGTTTGATTTGTGAAACCCTTTTTGATAATTTCATTGACTCACCTCTAAAAATTTTATATTCTAATAATATTATAAGCTATTTAGTTTTAAATATATTAAATATTGAATATTGTAAGAGAGGGAAATATGGAATATTTAAATTTTGTTTTGGATAATATTGGGATAATTATCACTTTAATTATTTTTCTAATAATGATGGGAATAATGCTTATTGTTGGATGGAAAGATGCTTTAAGAGAAAAATATGAAAACCCATTGGTTGGTTTAGTTCATCCTTATACAGATGAGGCGTTTAGTGAAGAAGATACAAAAGCTATAATCTTTCTTGAGGAAAAATTAGGTAGAGAGCTTACTGAAGAAGAACTTAAAAGATACTGGGAACTTAAATATGAGGGTCATAATACTTACGTAATATTGATTAATATGATGGTAGAGCTTGGGCTTGCAAAAAATGTAAGGGAAGCTGCAGAAATAGTTAGAAGAGAGCATGTTCTTTAAATTTGCCTAAAAAAGAACTTTTAAGAAAAACTTTTCATATACTTTCTATTCTTGCTCTTCTTATTCCATTACAGATTTTTGGAAAGTATTCTTTATCTTTTTTAATGGCTTTTATGCTGTTGATAATATTTCCTATTGCTTATTTTAGAATAAAAAACCCCTTAACCTCGATTTTTTGGAAAATACTTGATTTTGTTGAAAGGGATTATAACTTTGAAACCCTTCCAGGAAGACAGGCATACTCCCTTGCCCTTGCAATTTTGATTGTTTCACTTCTTTTTCCTGAAAAAGTTGTAACAATTTCAATTATTTCAATTGCTGTTTATGACGGATTCTCAACGATTTTCGGTATGCTGTTTGGTAAACATAAAGTGTCAATCGGTAAATTTAAAACAAAAAAGTCATACGAAGGTTTTCTTGGTGGTATTCTTATGAACACGATAGCTTTATCTTTTGTTGTACCTGTTTATCAGGCTCTTTTGATTTCCATTTTAGCAGGGATCGTTGAACTTTTTAGCAGTGATAAAAAATGGTATTTGGATGATAATCTAACAGTTACTATTTCAGTTGCTGTTTTTAGTTATTTTTTACTTAAATAAAACTAAAGCAAATCCGTTATTCTGAAGTCTTATTAAGGTTATCCAGCTGTTTGGAACAATCTGAACAAAATCTAAAATGTTATTTTTATTTAAATTCATCCTTTTTAACGCAATATTACAGGCTTTTATATCCACTTTATAAAATTTATTTAAAATTTCTAATGTTTCCTGTATCTGTTCAATCTTTTGCTTCTCTGCTTCTGTTCCTGTATAGTCTTCTTTAAGTACTTTTACACATTGTCCGTGCATGGTTATTACAAATTCATATTCATTCTTTTCACTTTTTAGCATCTCTGCTGTTTTCTTTATAAGCCACAATCTGTTTTGTATAAAATTTAGATCACCTATAGAGCAGTCAAAAACTGCCCTATAGATGTTTTCCTGTGCATATATTGAAATCGAAAATATAAAAAGTAGAAATAAAATTCCTAACTTTTTCATCTTAATCACTCAAAAGAGCTTCTAACACCAATCTGTCCAATTCTTCGGCTTTTTCTGTATCTCCAATATGTACAAAAGGAATTTTTCCTTTTATTGTTCCACCTGGGAAAAGATTATCGTTTACTTCTGTAATGTTTATTTCAATCACTGCAACTGGAAATGTTATAGTTTCTATCTCTTCTTTTATTATTTTTGCAGTTCCTTGAATACTTAAAGCTAAATCTTTGTCAAAAACTTCGACTGAAACATTTGGATTGTTTCTGATATTTGTAGTTGTTCTTGCATTTGTGCTTACTGCCATTCTTAAAGTTTTATTATCTTTTGCAACAAGCCAGCTTATAAAAGTGCAGTAAGGTTTATCACCTTCTACCGTTGCAACTACAGATGGTGTTAACTCCCTAAGTGATTCTAAAGCGTTATCTGGAAGTGTATTATTGGCCATTTTAGTCCTCCTAAAAGTTTTTTATTAGATTTATATGATTTTTAAAAATGAATTTATGATAAAAAGAATAAAAGGGGCTTATAAAGCCCCTTTTGATTATGCGTTTTCTTCAGCTTTTGCTGGTTTTTCTACTTTGAATACGAACTCTCCATCTTTAGCATCGATGACCACATGATCACCTTCTTTAATTTCACCTTTTAGTATTTTGTCTGCTAAAGGTGTTTCGATATATTTCTGTAATGCTCTTCTAAGTGGTCTCGCACCGTAAACTGGATCGTATCCGAGTTTTGCAATCAACTCTTTAGCAGCTTCTGTAGCTTCAATATGTATATTCTTTTCGTGTAGTCTTGCATTTAACTGCTTGAGCATTAAATCAACAATTTGCAGTAATTCTTTCTTGAACAGAGGTTTGAACACTAATATGTCATCTAATCTGTTCAAGAATTCTGGTCTAAAGTAGTTTTTAACTTCTTCTAAAACTTTTTCTTTAGCTATTTCAAATTCTTTTTCTATTACATCTTCTGGTGCATCAAATGGTATTAATGTTAAGTACTGACTTCCTATGTTTGATGTCATAATGATAATTGTATTTCTAAAGCTTACAGTTCTTCCTTGTGCATCTGTAAGTCTTCCATCATCAAGTACTTGTAAGAATACGTCAAACACCCTTGGATGAGCTTTTTCTATCTCATCAAGAAGTACTACAGAGTAAGGTTTTCTTCTTACTGCTTCTGTAAGTTTTCCACCTTCTTCGTATCCAACGTATCCTGGAGGTGCACCGATTAATTTAGCAACAGAATGCTCTTCTTTAAATTCAGACATATCAAGTCTGATAAGAGCATCTTCATCACCGAACAACAGTTCTGCAAGTGCTTTTGCCGTTTCTGTTTTACCTACACCTGTTGGCCCGAGGAACATAAATGAAGCAAGTGGTTTTCTTGGGTCTGATAAGCCTGCTCTTGCTCTTCTAATTGCTTCTGCAACCGTTTTAATAACATGTTCCTGATCAACGACTCTTTTATGCATTTCTTCTTCAAGATGTAAGAGTCTTTCCATTTCTTCTTCTTTCATTCTTGAGATTGGTATTCCAGTCCAGTCAGAAACAACTTCTGCTACGTCATCAGCAGTAACACTTGTTTTTTCTGCAATCTTTTGTTCTAACTCTTTAATTTCTTTTTCAATTTGAGCTTTCTTTATTTTAAGCTCTGCTTCTTTTTCATAATCTCCAGCCTGTGCTGCTTCTTCAATTTCTTTTTCTATTTTTTCTAATTCTTCTTTTAACTGCTGTATTTTTAGATGTTCGTTATCAGATTTAGCCATTAACTCTTTTAGTTCTTTTTCAAGCTGAGCTTTTTCGATTTTAAGCTGAGCTTCTTTTTCGTAGTCTCCTTCTAAAGAAGCCTGAACGATTTGTTCTTCTAATAGTTTTATCTTTCTTTCAAGCTCAATAACTTCTGGTGGAGCATAAACAAGTTTGAGTTTCTTTCTTGCACAAGCCTGATCCAGTGCATCAATAGCTTTATCAGGTAATTTTCTATCCTGAATGTATCTTGCTGTTAATTTTGCTGCTGCTTCTATAGCAGAATCATCAATTTTAACGCCGTGATGCTGTTCTAATTTTGGTCTTAATGCTTTTAATATCTCGATTGTAGTTTCTATATCAGGCTCTTCAACTAATACAGGTTGGAATCTTCTTTCAAGTGCTGGATCTTTTTCTATGTATTTTCTGTATTCATCTAATGTTGTAGCACCGATTACTCTAAGTTCACCTCTTGCAAGTGCAGGTTTTAATAAGTTTCCTGCATCAGTTGAACCTTCAGATGCTCCAGCACCAACGATAGTATGAAGCTCGTCAATGAAAAGAATGATATTTCCATCTTTTTTAACTTCGTCTATAACACCTTTTAATCTTTCTTCAAATTCACCTCTGTATTTAGAACCTGCCAGTAATGCTCCCATATCAAGAGCCAAGATTCTCTTGTCGTATAAGTCTTCTGGAACTTCTTTATTAACGATTTTTTGAGCTAAGCCTTCAACTATGGCCGTTTTACCAACACCAGCTTCACCGACTAAAACTGGATTGTTCTTAGTTCTTCTTAAAAGAATTTCGATAACCTGCTGAACTTCCTTTTCTCTACCTATAACAGGGTCTAATTTACCCTCTTTAGCAAGTTCAGTTAAATCAACAGTAAATTTCTCTAAAGCTGATTTTCCTTCTTCTGCCATTTCTTGTTCAATATTTGGATTTTGCATCTCTTCCTTTCCTCCTGATAGTATTTGATTTAATATTTTTCCTGCTATTGTATCTGTTGCTTCTACTAATGCCGTAGAAATGTGTACAGGTGTAACCTGTGTTTCACCTTTGTCTAAGGCAAGTTTTTCTGCTTTTTCTAACACTTTATTTAATTTGCTTGCATATATTTTACCAGACTTAGTTCCAAGTACCTTTTCTGTTATTGTTACAATAATTCTGTCTGGTGAAAAACCTAACTCATCAACCTGTTTAACAAGGTCTGAGTTCTCAACAATTTTGTATAAAAATGCAGATAAACTTAAATCACCGCTTAAAAATTTCTCAATTGTATCTTTATCTGCAAGCTGATAAAGAGATCTCTCTATTTGAGACAACTGAGATTTAAGCTGCTGTTCATATCTAACAAGCTTATCGTACTCTCTTTGTGCAGAGCTTCCAAATCCACCCCACATATCCCTTTCATATCTGAGCTCTTGTTCTAACTGAGCCTTTGCTCTTTCTATTTTTTCTAACTCTTTTAAGATGGTTAAAACTTGTGTTCTAACTTCTTTTAATTGTCCTTGTAAAGAATTTAAATAATCAACATATTCTTTTATAGAACTATCAATCTGTTGATAAAGATCATTTAAATACTCACTTATTTTTTGATTAAGGTCTTTTGTATCTATTCCCCTTTTCTCCAAAACTTTTACTAAAGGAGAATCTTCTCTTTTTAATAAAGCAGATAATAAATGATCAGTATCTACTAATGCATCTCCTCTTTGTTTTGCAATATACTTTGCTGCTTCTAACAGTTCTTTACTCTTTGAATCTAATAAATTTTCACTAAACATTTCATCCTCCATGTATATTATTTTAGTCTTTTATTATAAAATTATATGACAATACTAATTTAATACACTTTTTTTTAAATTGCAACACTTTTTTGTTCTTTTTTATATTGTGTTTAAATCAATCTTTACTCATACTGCTTCAAAGTTATTTACATGTAATAAAAATAAGGTAATACTTATTCCACATTTTATATTAAAGCTATATATTAAAGCTAAAGGCAAAAATTTTGAAAATCAAATGTTTATTATGATATTACTCATTGAGTAAACTATACTCAACGTTTAAATTAAGCATAAGATTAAATAAACCTTAGGAGGTTTTAAGATGTTTGAATATACAGAAAAAGTTATGGATCATTTTATGAATCCAAGAAACTTAGGAGAAATACCTAATCCAGACGGATATGGACAGTGTGGTAACCCATCTTGTGGTGACGCAATGTTATTTACAATAAAAGTAAATAAAGAAAACGATGTTATAGAAGATGTTAAATTTAAAACATTTGGTTGTGGATCTGCTATTGCAGTTTCATCTATTTTAACTGAAATGGTAAAAGGGAAACCAATTGACTATGCATTAAATTTAACATATAAAGAAATTTTTGAAGAGTTAGGTGGATTACCATCTCAAAAAATCCACTGTACAAACTTAGGACTTGAAACTCTTCACGT
>JALVEZ010000128.1 GCA_027030405.1 Hydrogenothermaceae bacterium
AGGGAGATACAATTTTAATCCACGGCGGTGGTTCGGGCGTTGGAACTGCCGGTATTCAAATAGCAAAACTGTTTAATGCAACAGTTATAACAACAGTAGGAGATGATTGGAAAGTAGAAAAGGCAAAACAGATCGGAGCAGATTTTGTAATTAATTATAAAAATGAAGATTTTGTGGAAAAAGTTAAAGAGATTACTGACGGACAGCTTTGCGATGTGGTTATTGATCATATTGGGACGCAGACCTTTAACGGTTCTTTAGCCTGTGGGAAGAAAGGGGCGAAAATTATAACTTTCGGGACAACAACAGGAGCAGATGTAAATATAAATTTAAGGGCAGTTTTTGGAAAAAATCAGACTATTCACGGTGTTTATATGGGAACGAAAGGAGAAGTAGCCCATTACCTTAAACTCTTCCCACATAAATTAAAGACTGTTGTTGATTCTGTATTTGAGTTTGAAGATGTAAAACTTGCCTATGAAAAACTCCTGAGCAGGCAGTTCTTCGGTAAAATTGTTGTGAAAGTGGATTAAAATAAAAGCTAAAAGGATAAAAATGGGAAGTTTTGATATAACATTAAGAGACGCTATTCAAGAGATACTGCCTAAGTTTATTCAGATATTAACAGGAAAGTCTGCTACCAAACTATTAGATACATCTTTACCTGAGGTAAAAGATCGAAGAGTAGATTTTTTAGTAGAATTAGAAGATGGGAGAATATTCCACCTTGAACTCCAAACAACAAACGACAAAAATATGCCCTTCAGAATGTTAGAGTATTACACACTTATCTCGCAAAAATACCCATCAAAAGATATACTCCAGATGGTTTTATATCTTGGAGAAAAACCATTAAAAATGAAAAACAAAATACAAAAAGAAAACATAAAATTCAATTATATACTGAAAGATATTAAAGATATAAAGTGTGAAGAACTATTAGAAAGTGAAGACTTAACAGACAAAATACTTGCAGTTTTATGTAATGTAGAAAATCCTTCAAAATATTTCAGAGAGATACTCACAGAGCTATCAAAACTACCAGAAAGAGAAAGAAGAGATTATCTAAAGAAGCTATTGAACTTATTGTCATACAGACCTAAATTAATGATAGAGTTTAAGAAGGAGGAAGACAAGATGCCATTAACAATAGATAGAGAAACAATGGAAAAGCACCCGCTTTATAAGGATGGAAAATTGGAAGGAATTAGAGAAGGAAAATTAGAAGCTAAAAAAGAAGATATAATTAAACTACACAAAAAAACAGGATGGGACTCTAATAAAATAGCTGATATTTTGGAACTACCTGTGAATTTCGTTAAAAATGTTTTGAAAGAAGAAAAATAGGAAGACAAGATGCCATTAACAATAGATAGAGAAACAATGGAAAAGCACCCACTTTATAAGGATGGAATTGAAAAGGGAAAATTGGAAGCTAAAAGGGAAGATATTTTAAACTTACACAAAGAATTAAACTTAGAACCTGAAAAAATAGCTAAAATTTTAAAAGTTCCTATAAGCTTTGTTAAAGATGTTTTAGAAGAAAAATAAAGAAAAAAATGGAACCCAAAAAATAATATAGTTGCAAAAATAATATAGTTGCAAATGATGAATATAATCTATATCCTAAAATAGCTGAAAATGTCGGGCTGAAAATAATAAAAGAATACAAAAGACCAGTTTTAAATAAAACTTCAAGGGATAAGAATGTTTATTATGAAAATATTTTTTGTGATGAGGAGGTAAAACATGGGAGATTATATTAATCAAGATGAAAGGTTATACCTTTCCCCAAGAATTTATTTTGATAATGGACTTTATATAAATGGAGAAATTAAAAATGTAAATGATTTATCTTTAGGGGGATAAAGTATTTATATTTGAAGATTGGGTAAATGGTTGGTTCTTTAATGTATTAGAGGCTCTTGCAAATTTAGATAAAATGAATTTTTATAGTGGTTTTATTATTTTAACGTCTTCTTTACCATATATAGAGATGATGGGACAAATAAAAAAGGGAAAAGTTCAAATAGAAAAGCTAAAGAAACCTTTGTAAAAAAATTTAATGAAATTTTTAAAGCATATAAAGACGGAGATAAAATCATATTTTCAAAAACTTGCCGAAGTTTTCAAGAACTTAATGATGAAACAGAAAAGGAAAAAATTGCAAAACAAATCTATGATAAAGTTAGAAATGGTTTGATGCATAATTTTATGGTTAAAGGAGGAGTTAAATTTAGTTATAATTATCTATTTGCTTTTGAAATCGAAAAATATGATAAAAAAGAAATTAAATATATTATTAAAATAAATCCTGAAAAATTCATTAATGACTTAAAAGAGGATTTTGATGAATATATTCATAAACTAAAAAGTTCTTCTGAAGATAGTGATATTATAAAAAATTTTAAAAAAATGCTTCCTGAATTACACGGAAAATTTGATGTCCTTATAAAGGAATTTTCAGGTGTTGAAAAATAATAAAACCCAGCTCATAGCTTTAGAAGTTATACGAGTTTTAAAGACAAGGTTTGACAATTTTCCAGAGGATAGTCAGGAAAATAGAAATGCACCGTTTCATGAAGCATTTTTGAATGCTTTTAAGGATAGAATGGAAAACACAATACTAAACGTCAAAAATTATTAAAGCCAAATCTAAAACAATCCTTTGCAGTTCATTAAATAATCAGCTAAATTATAGTTTATGAAAACAACAGAAAAATTTAAATATCTTACGAATAATGAAAAAAAGGCTTTAAACGAGCTGAAAAAAGAGGTTTTAAAGTTATATCCTGACGCAAAGTTAATTTTATTCGGTTCAAAGGTTCGCGGTGATTTTGATGAAGAAAGTGATGTGGACGTTTTAGTAATCATGCCAGAATTGAGTTTTAATAAAAAAGAGATTATATGGGATATCTCAAACGAGATTAATCTAAAATACGACACATCTTTATCTGTAGTATTAATTGATAAGAATAAATTCA
>JALVEZ010000129.1 GCA_027030405.1 Hydrogenothermaceae bacterium
CTGGCTTTAAAGACACAGGTAAATGGAAAAGTGGGGCAGCATTTGATAAAACAATCCTGTCTTCTCCAACATATTTTTGGATTTCCTCTATTAAAGCTAAAATTTCTTTATAATCAGTTTTCCACGGATCTCTTCCTGAAATCAGGCCGGCCTGAAGCTTTTTATCTTTTGGGAAACCATATTTTTTCAAGTTTTCAAGATTTTCTTCATTTACTACAAAATCAAGCCCAATCCCTGAAACAGGAAGCTCATTTATTACTTTTTCAAAATGGTCAAGGCTTTCATAGTAGGTATGAACAAAAATCTCTAAATCTGTAATCCCGTCAGTTATTATTCTGTAAGCCTCTATCAAATCTTCAACTTTTTCTTCTGAAAGATCTAAAACTAAAGCAGGCTCATCAAGCTGAACAGCTTTCACACCTTCTTCTTGTAGCTCTTTTAAAATCTGATTATAAATTTTTGCAATTTTTAATAAAAATGGCTTAAATTTTCCGCTTTCTTCTGCTTTTACCATTTTCATAAGAAGAGAACCTTCCTGCCTTTCATAAACTTTAGAAAGCATTAGGTATGTAAAAGCTCCAACTAAAACTGGTTTTGTTTCTATTCCAAACTTTTCCTTAGCCCATCTGTAAGATTGAAGAGGTCTGTTTTTTACAAGCTTAAAACCTTCTGTAAGCTCAGGAACTATATAGTGGTAGTTGGTGTCAAACCATTTTGTCATCTCACAGGCTACTGCATCTTTAGTTCCCCTTGCCATCGCAAAGTATCTGTCCAGATCATCTTCTATATTTTTGAATCTTTCTGGAATAGCATTAATCATAGTTGATACGTCTAAAACAAAATCATAAAGTGAAAAATCATTTGAAGGGATATAGTCTAAGTCAGCTTCTATTACTTTTCTTAGCCTTTCTTCATTCACTTTTTCTACTTCTTTAAGCATCTGATCTCTGCTGATTTCACCTTTCCAATAGCTTTCAATTGCCTTTTTAAGCTCTCTGTTTACTCCTATCTTAGGATAGTGTGAAACGGTTGTTTTGATACTCATTTTTTTTACCCTCTCTCTAATTTATTTGCAAATCATTCCTATTTGCATAAGAAAATTTAAACATAAATCTTTTTCAAATGCAAATCATTTGCAAAAATAATTTCAAGAAAAGTACTAAATTGCAATAAAATCAACACTAAGGAATACTTTCCAAACTAATAAAGTAGTTGTTTAATTTTATGAAAATTGGTGTGCTAAATATAAAGAAACATAAAGAAAAGTATTTTAAAAGTTCAAAATTATCTATATCAATAAACTGTAGTTTCACATTGAACCGTAATTTCGGATTAATAAATAAATTTAATAAACTAAATTGAAAATTGATTTGTAAAAAAAATCAAAATAGTTTAAATAAAGAAGCTAATTTATATCTTATAAACTAAAGGTGAATGAACCGAGGATCCAAGATTTTATAGATTAGAAAAAAACTACCTAAACATTAATGAGTTCATATAGATGGATTGCATATTTGTGAGCATTCCAAAAATTTAGATTAACAAATTGAAATGAAGACTTGTATTTAGAGTTATTAGATAAATTGTCTATGCTTTATTAGAGAAACTAAAACTTTGGCTTTGCTTTTTATTTGTTGGATATGAACTAATTTTCTTAAATTCGAATAAAATGCAAATTGTAGATATTGTAGATAAACTTTTATAAAAAGCCCTCAAACGAGGGCTTTTATTTATCCTTCTAAATATTCTTTAGTCCAGTCCTGGTAAAGAGGATATGATGAACATAGAGACAAGACATCCTCTTTTACTTCTTGAATTACTTTTTCGTCATCAAGATTTTTTAATACTTTCACGATATTTTTAGCTATTCTTCTCATATCGTTTTCTTTCATTCCTCTTGTGGTAAGAGCAGCAGTTCCGAGTCTTATCCCTGAAGTTACCATTGGTTTTTCAGGATCAAAAGGAATTGCATTTTTATTAACAGTTATATTTGCTTTTCCAAGGGCATCTTCTGCCTGATTTCCTTTTACATTTAAAGGTCTTAAATCAACTAAAACTATATGAGAATCTGTGCCACCTGAAACGATTCTTAAACCTTCTGCTTTTAGCTCCTCTGCTAAAACTTTTGCATTTTCCACAACCTGTTTTGCATACTGTGTAAACGAAGGCTGGAGAGCTTCTTTGAATGCTACAGCTTTTGCAGCTATAACATGCATTAACGGGCCACCTTGTAATCTTGGGAACACCCATTTATCAATATCTTTTGCGAATTCTTCTTTACATAAAATAAGTCCGCCTCTCGGGCCTCTTAATGTTTTATGTGTTGTAGAAGTTACAAAGTGAGCATATGGAACTGGTGAAGGATAAGCTCCTCCTGCTATCAATCCTGCATAATGAGCCATGTCAACCATAAGTAATGCACCAACTTCATCAGCAATTTCTCTGAATCTTTCAAAATCTATTATTCTTGAGTAAGCAGACGCACCTGCAACTATCATTTTAGGTTTGTGTTCTTTAGCAAGTTTGTAAACCTCATCATAATCAATAAGTTCTGTTTCAGGATTTACACCGTATTGAACTGATTTAAACACAATCCCAGAAATGTTAACCTTTGCACCGTGTGTTAAATGTCCACCGTGGGCAAGGCTCATTCCCATAATTGTATCGCCAGCTTGCAATTGTGAAAAATAAACTGCCTGATTTGCCTGAGAACCTGAATGAGGTTGAACATTTGCGTGTTCTGCTCCATAAATCTCTTTTACTCTCTGGATTGCTAAATCTTCAACTATATCAACATATTCACATCCACCGTAATATCTTTTGTGAGGCAGACCTTCTGCGTATTTATTGGTTAATACTGACCCCTGAGCTTCCATTACTGCTTCTGATGTGTAGTTTTCAGAAGCAATCATTTCAAGATGTTCTTGCTGTCTTTTAAACTCTTTTGAAATAGCTTCAAAAACTTCCCTGTCTTCTGACTT
>JALVEZ010000130.1 GCA_027030405.1 Hydrogenothermaceae bacterium
AACTTTTCTATTAAAAAATTAATATCCTCTTTATTAATATTTTCATAAATAGGTAATGTTATTACTTTTTCTGAAATTGCATAAGAATTCGGTGCTATAGATTTTAATTTTTCTGGTAAGACCCAATGTCTTTTTAAATATATTCCTTCATCATACATCTTATTAAACACTTTTTCCGCATTTTCTACATAAATAGGAAATCCTTGAGGGATATCTTTTTCAGAGAGTTCACTAAATACAGGTTCAATTCCTGCATCCTTAATAAGGATACTGTATAAATTAAAAAGTTCTCTTCTTAACTTTCTCTCTTCTTTCAAATCATAATAATTAATCACTTTTTCCGAAAATGTAGAAGGTAATAATAATTCATTCGATGGTTTTTGAACATCTTTCATTACATTTGAACGGGAAAATTTAGGATTATGACCAAAAATTTTCTTTTTTAATAATACTAAAAGAACAAGTATATTCGATATTATTCTTGGTTTTGGTCTATAAATTAATTTTTGTCGAGAATATACACCACCACCTTCAGGAATAGGGAGAAGTTTTCTAAAGCTATATATTACTGCATCTATTTCATCTATAATATAATCATCTGTTAAGTAGTGTGCTCTATCTTCTATTATTATTGTTTTTGGATTTTTTTCTTTTACTGTAGAAATTATCTCTTCAAGATTTTTCTGGTATATTCCAAAATATTGAACAAAATAAAATATATCAATCTCATCTTCAAGATAAGGTTTTATATCTTCAACCTGAATCTGAAAATTTTTTATATCATAATAAATTATATCTATACCATTTCTTTTAAATTGGTCAGAAACTTCTGTACAAACATATGCAGGGAGTAAAACTTTTTGTTTTTTGTTAGGATCTTTTATATTCCAAAGATAAATATTTAAAGCATCTCTTCCCATAAATGTTTTTAAAACTTCAGGAAAATTTGGATTTGAATCCTTTTTCTTTTTAAAACCAAACCAATTTACATTAGGTGAATCTTGGAATTTTGAATACATTTTTATCTTCCTATTTTATATTTATAAAGTTTGTAAATCATTTCAAAGAAATACATAAAAAATGGCAAAGGATCTTTTTTATCAAAAATACACCATACTTTATTCTTTTTAAAGTATATTTTTAAATTTTGGAGTTTATTGTTCAGTTTTAATATTGCAGGTATATCTCTAATAGGAAATAACCAAATCACCCCTTCTTTTTCTGGGATTTCTTCTAAGGATTTATTTATATTTGCCATAGCGTAGATTGAAGCTAATAATGGTTTTTTACCTGAAGCAGTTACCAGCCTATACCATCTTCCTGTTCTGGCGTTCACTTCTATTATCTTGTATAAATTATCTCTTTTATCGTATTTAAATTCTACATCACAAACACCATGATAATTTATATGCTTTAATAATCTAATTGAATATTCCTTTATTTCTTCAATGTTTTCCGAAACAGCACATGTAGTTGTTCCAAAATTAACAGGGTATTGTCTTATTTTTCTTCCAGTAAAAATTTGTTCAACATCATCTTCCTTAAAGTTTGCTGTAAAAACAACTATATTAGAATCATCTCCAGGAATAACTTCCTGTACGATTAAGTCCTGAAAATTTTTTTGAATTTCATTATATATTTTAATAAGCTCTTCTTTAGAAGTAACTAAAAAACCTTTTTTTAAACCATAAATCTTAGCCCATTTGTGGTAATAAACAGGTTTTATAAAACATGGATACATAACAGTTTCAGCCCATTCTTCTAAAGTAATTTCAGAATTAGGTGTCCACGTCTTAGGGGCTGGAATTCCAACTTCTTTACATAAGTCAGCAAACTTCTCTTTATTTAAAATTATTTCGCTTATGTCATTTTTTAATAAACTAAACCTAAATTTACTTTTTAATCTATCTTTATATTTTGATAGAAATTCGATAGATTCATCACCTGTAGGAATTAGTATATTTATATCTTTTTCTTTAGAACTAAAATCATTTAAAATTTTGAGTAGTTTTTCCGGTTCCTTTTCTGGATGGGCATAACCTAATTTAGTTGTATATTTTGAAAAAAGAGCAGTTTCATAAGGATTTAAACCTATAGAATATGTTTGAATACCTTCCTCTCCTACCTCTCTAATTCCAGCTAAAGCAGTTGGTCCTGCTCCTAAAAATATCACATTTATATTTCTCATAGAATCAGTCCCAAATATTATATTTTTCTCTATCCTTTTTTTGTGGACATTTAAAATAGGTTGCTTCTTCTTCATTCTGCTTAATTCTTTTTGCTGTTCCATCTAATACAGAATTAATAACAGGATTTATAGTTTTTACAATTTTCTTTGACATCCTTGTCATCACACTAATATAATCGTCATTTTCATACAAAGGTATTTTTTCCTGAAAGATAATATCTCCACTATCTAACTCTGAATCTAAATAATGAAATGTATATCCTGCTTCTTTCTCTTTAAAAGCCCTCATCCAAAAAACTGGATTACATCCTCTATATTTAGGCAAGTAAGAACGATGAAGGTTTATACTTGCAATCTTTGGAATAGTTAAAATTTCCGGTTTTATTATATAAGAAAAACTTAAACTTACTATCAAATCAATATCTAAATCCCTAATATGCTTAATAACTTCAGTTGAATTGATATCTTTTACAACTTTATGCTTAAAATCGTAAATTTTTTTTACTTCGTCTAATGAATAAAAAATTTCATTATCTTTTTTGTGAATAGTTTGAGCCATTTTTGTTCTTAACTTTGTAATTAATCCCAATTTAGTTTTATTGTATAGGTATTTTATTCCTTGTTTTTGTATGGAATATTTTAAAAATTCTAAAGGTGTTTTTTTTAGTATCGTTCCGTTTACAGTTATTACCTCTACAATATTTTGGCCTTCTTTTAGTAAGGATGCTAATGAAGATGCTCCAGTTATTGAATAAGGATTTGTTAAAACTAAAATTCTATTCTTTTTCATATTTTCGAACTATTTTCTCCTCTATAAAACAAAATTTTTTTCTAAAATAGTTTTTACTTTCTCTCTTTTATTATTTTAGCAGGAATACCTGCTACAATAACATTATCTGGAATATCTTTTGTTACAACAGAACCTGCAGCCACAACAACTCCATTACCAATTTTACACCCTGGTAATATTATAACTCCTGCACCTATCCAAACATCATCCCCTATTATTACATCGGCTTCTGTTTCAGGTTGCTTAATCATAGGAATATCTGATACCTTTGTTCCATGGTTAAAAGCAAATATTTTAACATATGGGCCAGTCATAACATTTTTACCTATTTTTATAACAGCCTCTTTTTTCCCTGCCCATAACACATTATATGCTCCAATAGTTGAGTTATCACCAATATATATTCTTTCAGGATCCCTTAACATAACATGAGGTCTAATTTTTATATTTTTACCTTTATTTACTTTTATAAGTCCATAGACTCTATTTAATAGATAAAACAAAAAAGTATAAATAATATCTTTTAAAAGTGCAAAAGAAAAAAATGCTCTTAATATTTGCATTAATATTTTTACTTTTTTGTTAGAAATAGAACCTTTCATATTAGGGACTCCGCAAACAAAAGATTCTATTTTTTATTAAAAATTTTAATATTGATTTAATATGCCAATAAAAATGTTTTGATAAAAGGTTTCTACTTTGAAGCTGTGATTCGTGAATAACATAAAATTCTGGATTATATATAATTTTCATATTTTGCTTTTTTGCCTTAAAACATATATCTATATCCTCACAATACATAAAATAAGATTCATCAAAACCATGAATTTTTCTAAAAGAACCAGCATTCCACACCATAAAAGCACCTGAGATCCAATCAGGCTCAGTTTTAATATTTGGATCTTTCATATATGGTCTTTTTTTAGTTATAAAAGATATTATAAAATCTAAGATACAAGGAAATTTCCTATTCTGTGAACTTACTCGAGACAACTCTCTATTTAAATAAACCTTAACTCCTAATAAATCAGGTTTTTCTTTATAAAAGAAATCAACTATTTTTTCTAACTGATCAGGAGGTATGTATATATCAGGATTACTTACAATAAAAATATCTTCATCTTTTGGATTTAATATGGAAAAAATTTTATTTACATTTTCACCATATCCACGGGTTTTCTCATCAGCATAGTACAATATATTTTGTTCTCTACAGAACTGTTCAAGTTCTTTTGAATTAATGTTATCAATTAATCCAATATGAACTTTAAAATTTTTGAACTCTCTTGGAAAGTTTTTAAAATTATTTTTTATAATATCATCATGCCCATGTGATACAATGCCAATATATACATCTTTTTTATCCATTTAAATACCCTAAATAGTTCAATAAATTTTTTGCAGCAAGACTATATTTATCTTTTTCTTTATCAACTATACTTTCCATTTTATTTAAGATTTGCTTTCTATATGATTTGTCAGAGTATACATCCTTTATAAAGTTATATATACTTTCTCCATATCCTGTGCTTTCTGAAAACAAAGGATAATTATCTCCCATAATCTCTCTAAATATTGGTATATCAGATAAAACAGGAATTGTTTTTAGCCATAAGCTCTCAACAAGAGGTATTCCATAGCCTTCATTCCTTGAGAGAAAAAAGAAAAACTGAGAATTTCTATAAAGTTCATTTAACTCATCATCAGATAAATAACCACAAAAATTTAATTTTATATTTTTCGGTTTATAATCGCCTATTATAGACTCTGTTTCTGCTGTCTTTTTTCCCACAACATCTATTTCAATATTATTAAAGTAATTATCTTCTTTTATAATTTTATCAGCAAACTTTGTAAATTCTAAGACTCTATCAAAACCTTTATGTCTGTTTATTCTTCCTACTAATAAAATTTTTAAATCTTTATTTTTGAATTTATTTTCAATTTCTTCCATAGATGGTCTTTTTTGCTTTTTAACTTTAAAAGGAATACCATTTGGTAAATATAAAAATCTTTTCTCTTTTTCTGTAACTCCATAAAATCTTTCAAAGTCTCTTTTTGTTGTTTCTGAGACATAACCTAAAGCATCATCAAACTTTATTGCTATTCTTCTTAGTAAATCTGAATAAATTTTTGCAAACGTTGAATAATACTCAGGTGCGACTTTAAAAGAAAAATCATGTATAGTTTTTACTTTTCTACCTGGAGCAAATATAACAGGCATCGGATTTGTCATATAAACAACATCATACTTCCCATTTTTGTATAAAAGCTTAGTTAAATTTATTAATCTAATTGGGAAATTTTTTCCAGGTACAGAGATAAAGTTAATTTTTGCAAAATTATTTATATCTGTAGGAATATTAATTCTATCTTTTAATAGTTCAAAACTTGCTTCCTGAACATAAATATCTAACTTTATTGCTTTTTTTTCTTTAGCGATGAAATTTATCACTTCTTGCAACAAGTTTTCTGCATAAACAGAAACCCCATCATATTTTGTTATGTAAGATGTTGCTACAAAGGCTAATTTATGCAAGGTTTCCTTCTCCCTTATATAAATGTGCTATTCCAAAGGATATACCTAAAAATAACCAATAATATTCTGAACCTATATAAGGTGAAATATTTGCAGAAATAAACAAATATAAAGGAATTATAGTAGTAAAATAATATTTAGGATTAAAAGACATTAGAACCAAAGTTATATGATATAAAAGACCCAAAATTCCGGCAGAAATCCAAACATCCAAATATGAGTTAAAAAGCATATTTGTTCCTGAACCCAACCCAATAACTTTATCATGAAAAGTTGTAAAATAACTCTGTATAAATCCAAAACCATATCCACCTAACCAATTACTATTAGAAAGTAATTCTAAACCAACTTTAAAAGCTTTTCCTCTTTCTGCCTCCATTTTATACTTTAACATTTCCATTGTTACGATTGGTTTTTCAAGTATAAAATTATTTGCTATGAATAGAACAATACCAATAACCACAATAATTGGTATAATTTTATAAATTTCTAAACTTTGTATATTTGAAATAATTCTCTCTTTTATATAAAGATTTTTTCCTAATCTTTTATAAGATATAAGTGCAAAGAATACTTTTGCAATTACCATATATAGGAAAATCAAGAATATCGCTAACCATATTAACTTACTTCGTGTAATAATTCCTATTAATAACAAAAATCCATAAAAAAGCAATAATAAATATTTATTTTTTGGGAAAATCTTAAAATCAAGTCTAAGTGATATTGAAGCAAGAAAAAATAACATCACTGCTTTTGCTAGCCAAACAGTTTCCCAAAAAGTCCCCTGAAATCCTGTTAAAGCTCCTCTATAATGAATCAAAGTAGAAATGGGAAAAAAGTATAAAATTATTGCATCTATACAATAAATTAACACTGCTATTTCTATAGCCCTTACTAAATACTTTGCTCCTATTAAGTTTATTAACCTGGCTCCAGTATAAAAAACAGCAGGGAAAATAAAAATATATTTTATAATAAATTTAATTTGTCCAATTTTATGAAATGGTGAATTTAGACTAATTAAAGATAAAATAACACCTGCTCCAACTAAAAAAAGCAATAACTTTAGATGTACTGTTTTATTTCTTAAATCATATAGAAAAATTAAGAAAAAAGTAAATAAAATAAAGATTTGGTTTAGCCTTATTTCAAACCCTACATTAAATCTTAACGTAGAAAAAGACATTAAAATCAACATCACAAGTACTAAGCTATACCAAAACTTCCTATCCATTTAAGCCATTCCAAGCATTATTTTTAATACATTTTTAGCATGCTTATACTGTTTTCTTTTTATTCTTTTATATATAGAAAATAACATTCCACTATATATAATAGGCAAATACTGAGGATTATGCTTCTTTGTAAGTTTTATTCTATTTTTAACTCGATAATAATCTGAGAAAGTGCTTATTTGTTTCTCATTTTTTTTGATCGTAACACTTTCTTTATGATAAACAATACTATCTAAACAGATAAACATCTTAAAACTTTTTCTTTTAGCTCTTAAAGCTAAATCTATTTCCTCATAATAAATGAAATAATCCTCCGAGAGCAAACCAACTTCTTTTATAAACTTTTTAGTAAGTAATAAAGAAGCCCCTATTATATAGTCAAATTTTTGAATATCTTTATTATTTTTCACAAGTTCAAATTTTTGATGTGCATATTTATGTTTACCTGTTGCAAAAAAACGATTAAAAGTCCCTCCCAATGCTTGAACTAAATCTGGTTCATCATAATAAAGAAGTGTGGTTCCAAACATACCATAGGATTCATCTTTAGATTGAGCACAATTTATCAATTTAGATAATGTATCCCTTCTAATCACTGTATCGTTGTTTAATAACCAAACATATTCAAAATCATTTTTTCCTAAAGCATATCTAATTCCAACATTATTTCCACCTGCAAATCCTAAATTTTCTCCTGTTTGTATAAAAATAATTGGATTATCTAAATTCTTTTCAATATCAGGGTTCCCACCTTCCTCAGCTTCTTGCCTATTATAAAATACATAAGGAATAGGCTTTTTTACAGGAGGAATAGAAAGTTCTCTAAGTTTATTATTAGGATGAACCCATACATCTATTTTCCCATTTATCCAATCTTTTATATATTCTTGAGAATTATCCGTAGAATTATTATCCACAACAATTATCTGGAAATTTGGATAATCTGACCGGACAACAGATTCTAAACATTCAATCGTATCTTGCCAATTATTATAGTTTAATATAACTATATAAACCTTTTTCATTGCTTTAACCAGTGAGATAGATCTCTATTAATTAACTTACTTAAATTTTTAATATCATCTTCAAAGATTTCTCTTAAATAAGCCTTTTCTTCTTCTGTCATTTTAGGAATGTTTTTTTCTGTAAAGAGTAGTTTTTTAGCTTTATTTTTGATATCATCAGGCAGAATATTTCTAACTTTATCAACAATACCAAACTTAGTAGCATAATAGAATAATGTTTTATATTTTGGAGCTTTTCCTTTGTTATATCTTTTAGATGTGTCTGGAAAGTAAAGCTCAGGATCTAAATTTAAGAATTTATACAAATCTTTTATAAACTGATCTGTATTTTTCAAATCTTCAAATAGATATATCTTTACCTGAGAGCTATCAAACTTTTCCAAGTATCTTTTAACTTGTTCATAATACATTCCTAATTCTATATATAAACTTGAAATACCCCAGCCTTTTTCTTTTGCATTTATATCTTTTTCAAGGGCCTCCTTAAAGGTTAAATTTGTATATCCTATCTTCAAATCCATTAGATAATGTGAAAAAGCTCTCTCAATTGGATTTCTTAAAACCATTATTATTTTAGCTTCTGGAATAGTATCTTTTATATTTTTAGCAGCAACTTTTGAATATAAATATGAGGTGCTAAACTCACCTATAGCTTTTTCATTTTTAACTTTACTAAACAGTTTTAGATAATCATCCCAATCCCTAATAAAAGTTAAATGAATTTCTTCTTTCATTCCATTTTCAAAAAATTTTTTCAAATCAACTTCAATTTCTTTTTTATAGCCTTTTCTAAATCTTTCTGGGTCTATATCAGTAGAAAAAAAGTTTGGTTCTTTTATTGGAGAAAGATAAACATCAGGATGAGGCTTTATGTAATTATATATTGAAGTTGTCCCAGACTTAGCCGCCCCTACTACAAAAAAATTAGGTTTTATATTTTTTTCCATAAAATACATCTCTTATATTATTTATATCCGTAAGAATATCCATATTGATAAGAAATATTCTTCTTAGTGGCTGCATTTAATATAAAACCTACATTCTTTAAATCAAGTTCTTTAACTTTTTTATCTATAAAAGAAACAAATAGTTTCTTTGAATAATTTGCTCTAAGAACTACTATAGAAGCATCTGAATCATTCATTAACAGTAAAGAGTCTGCTACTCTTCCAATTGGTGGAGAATCAATTACAACATAATCATACTTTTCTCTTAACTCAGAGATAAGTTCTTTTACTTTATCAGATAATAATAGTTCTGATGGATTTGGGGGTATAATACCTGCAGGTATTATATCTAAATTTTTACTATCCGTTTTTCTTATAGCTTGATCTAAAGATATCTGTCCCAAAATATAATCTGTAACACCTTTTTCATTTTTAATATTGAAAAAATTATGAATATTTGGCTTACGTAAATCTAGATCTATAATTATTACTTTTTTATTTGTTAAAGCAAACACACCTGATAAATTTACAGCTATAGTAGTTTTACCTTCTTTTTCAATAGTAGAAGTTACAAGAATAGTTTTTATCTCTTTTTTAGGATTTAAAAATCTAATATTCAATCTGATTAATCTAAATGCTTCTGCAAAAATGGATTTCGGATCTTTCAGAACATACACACCTTTTCTAAGTATTCTGGATTTTACTTTAGGAATTATACCAAGAATAGGTAAAGATGATATCTTTCTTATATCTTCATCAGATTGGATGGTATCATTTAAGAAATCTCTTAAATATGTATACATTACACCAAAAAATAAACCTAAAAATCCACCTAAAATTAGAATGATAGGTTTTTTAGGTTTAACAGGATAGGTAGGTTCAATAGCACTATCTATAACTCTATTTTTAGAAATTGTAGCTGCTTTTGCAATTGAAGCTTCTACCTTTTTTTCTAAAAGATAAGAATATATTTTCTCATTAATAATAAATCTTCTTTTTAACTCTATAAAACGTCTTTCATTTTCAGGTAGTGTTTTAAGCACATCTTCGTATTGAGACATTAAGTTTTTAAGGGCTAATTTTTGGGCATCAAGCTCAGCTTTTAAACTATTAACTGCATATCTAATATCGTTTTCTAATTTTGTTATGGTATCTTTTTCTTTTATTACATCTGGATGATTATCTGTATATTCTACTAACAATTCTTTAAGTCTAATTTTTGCATCGTTTAGCTTATTTACTAATGATACAAGAACAGGATCATTTATTCCAACCGAACTAACTGGAAGTGAGGACAAATCTTTTCCTTCTTTTACATATTCATATAACGTATTAACAGCATTTTCCCTAATTCTTAGCTCTGCTAATCTTTTATCAACATCACTTAACTTTTGAATAATAACTTCAGATTCTTTCTCCAGATCTATTAAGTTATTTTCTTTTTTAAAATTAGAAAGTTTTACTTCTGATTCCTTTAAATTTTTAGAAATTTTATTTAATTGCTCATCAATAAATTTCAACTTAGTTGAAGCTTCTAGTGTTTTTAGATTTATAGTTTGTTTTAAATATGTTTTTGCAATTGAATTTACTACTTCTGCTGCTCTTTTAGGCACATTATCTGTATATTCTATCTTTATTAAGTAAGAATCTTGAGATGTTTTATGCACATACAAATGTTTTTTTACTTTTTCAACGAAAGCTAATTTTGTATTTAACTTGAAAATATATTCTCCGTTCGGTTCAATATTTTTTATTTTTTTAATAGATAAAATTACAGGCCCGATATCAATTTTTTCACCAAATTTATGTATTCCTTTGTATTCTATCCCTTCTTTTCTTCCTAAAATTTTATTTTTCAACGAAGGTTTTACAGATAATTCAAAAGTATTTTTATCTATCACTCTAATTTTAAAAGGAATTCTATAAACATCTGTATTTTTTACTGTATACACATAGACTTTAAAAGGAGTATTTCTATAAAGTTCAATCAGTTTCAACCCATCTTTTTTAAAATATTGAACTTTATAAGGTATATTCTCTATAGCTTTTGAAATTATATATCTTGATTTGATTAAATCTATTTCTGTTTCTAAATTAACAACTGACTCTCCTACTAAAGCATCTAAAAGTATATCCCTTGAAGCTCCTTTTGAAGAACTTTCAGAAACCTCAATAGTTGCATAAGTTTTATAAACAGGTGTTGCAATATTTATATAAAAAATAGATACTCCAACAAAAAGAATAAAAACTATGATTGCTCCATATTTATATTTAAATATTGGAGATAACAATTCCTTAAAACTAAAACGTTCTATCTCTTTTTGTTGATTTTCCATAAAATTCCTTCCCAATTTTTATTGACTTAAGTATTTTATTTGAACAAATGGTCTTAGAATATCACTAATTAATCTAAGTGGTGGTGCTATTTCATTAACAACGACATTTACTTCTCTCATCTTATTTGGAGGAACATAAACTATATCATTAGGCATTAGGAATATGGGTGTTTTCTTTAAATTTTCTAATTTAGTTAGATCTACTTTTATAATATCAGGATTCCTTAAATCTCCTCTTATTATCAAAATTTGGTTTCTTTTACCATAAAAATTTAAATCGCCAGCTTTTGCTAGGGCTTCCACTAAAGTAATTTTTTCATCAATAATAGGAACAACACCAGGTTTAGAAACTTCACCTAAAACATAAACTCTTTGATTTACTATTTCTACATAAACTTCAGGATGTTTTAGATATTTCTTATATTCCTCTGTAATTAAGTTTCTAACTTCTTCTTTTGTTAATCCTTGAACCCTAATCTCTCCAATAAGAGGAAGAATAATTGTTCCCTTTTTAGAAACAAGGATACCTTCTTTTGCATTTTTATATGTATCTATTTTTCCTGTACTTAGTTCTGGGTGTCTAAAAACTATAATAGACAATCGATCATTGGGAGCTATTTTGTACTTATATACAATATTTTTATTGTTTTTAGTAGAAGCTTTTTCTTCTTGTTTCTGAGTTTCCTGAAATAAGGTGTAATTATTCTTTACTCCACAGCCAATGCTAAAAAGTAGCACTGTTGTCACAATAGCCAAATTTAATAATTTCATATAAACACCTTTTTTCTATCTTATCAACTTATTTAATAATATTATCGCCACAAAAGGAATTCTCAACTATTTTTAAATGATTGATTTTTTTTGTCTTAAATTTAATTATAGCAAAATATAAAAATACATAACCACTTACAAATAATAAAGTGAATAAAGTTAAACTTACAGTATCCTCTTTAAATAAAATTGCTAGAAATGAAAATACAGATACTAACATCAATATAAATGCAGAAGCAAGATAGTTTTTCTTAAATACCCTTTTATATAAAAGAGAATGTAAATGAAGCTTATCAGGGGACATTGGATCAACATTTCTTAAAAACTTTCTTCTATAAATTGAAAATATAACTTCCCATATTGGATATATCATTACAAGCAAAGGATACCACGGAGAAATTTCAGGATGTCTTGCTACTATAAGTATCGATAAAACTGCCAAAGAAAAACCTAAAAGATAAGAACCACCATCTCCTAAGAATATTTTTCCATATGGAAAATTAAAAAGGAAAAATCCAGCAGTTGCTGCCAGTAAAGTCAAAGAAATAGACAATAACTCGTAATCATGATATTGATATAAAACAACACTAAAAGAAAATAAAGCTATCATTGAAAATCCAGAGGCTAATCCATTTAATCCATCTATTATATTAATAGAATTTATAACTCCAATTATCGCAACTATGGTAAATACAAATGCAACAACATAAGGAAACTTAATATAGCCTATATCAAAAACTAAAGCATTTAATAAGAAAATTGCTAAAATCGCAGATAAAACCATAATCATCAATCTTTTTTTAGGATTAAGTCTATCTAATAAGTCTTCAGCAAATCCAGCTAAAAACGCGGGAATAGCTGACAAAATAAAAAGGAATCCAAGATGAGTTGTAGCAACAGGTAACATTCCTATAAATATACCTAATCCTCCAATTCGTGGTATATCACCACAATGCATTTTTTGGGGCTTATCTTTATCTTTACAGTCTATTCCTATTTTGTATTTTTTAGCAATAAGAATCAATCCTGTTATAGTAATCATAGTTAATAACATAGAAATTAAATATCTTTCTGTACCTATCTCTCCGAACATTGTTTACGTCCCCCTTTATTTGTTTAAATTAAAAAACAAATTTCGATTTTCTTAATTTAATGAATGCAAATAATATGCCACACATAATAGATTGATAAATAAAGAAAAAATTGAAAAACTGTATCTTTGTTTATCTTTGTTTTTGTAATAAAAGTTTACACTAACAAACTTTATTCACAGAAAATCTTTGATATTCTTATATATAAGAGGATTACATATAAATCTGTAAAAAATATTGACAATGTCAACATTTTTTACAAATTTATATAAATTTGTAAAGTAAAAGAACTAGAACTTTTTATTCTTCTTTTTTTAAATAAATAGTTTCAATCGGATAAGGTATTTCTATATTTTCTTCTTTAAACCTTTTAAATAACCTTTCATATAAATCACTTCTTGCTTGCCATTTTTTCATTATTTCAGGAAGTTTTACTATGATTGTAAAATCAAGAGAAAAATCAGAAGGTTTAAACCTGAGCAAAGGTTCATCTTCTAGAATGTTCCCTGTTTCCCTGGCATATTTCTGGCATTCTTCTATTATTATCTGTTTTACTTTATCCACATCTGAATCATAAGATACACCAATATCAAAAACCAAAGAAAGTTTTTTCTCAGGAAGTTCATAATTTTTTAATATAGTCTGTGCAAGTTTTTCATTAGGTATAACAATAATATTGTTGGCAAGCTCTCTTATTTTAGTCGTTCTCCAGCCTATATCCTCTACTATTCCACTTATTCCGTCACTAGTTTCGATAAAATCACCTATTTTCAAGTTTCTTTCAAGAATTATATAAATACCAGAAAATAGGTTTGAAAGAGTATCCTTAAGTGCAAGACCTACTGCTAAACCACCTACACCTAAAGCAGTCAATAAAGGCGTTATTTCTATACCGATAGAATCTAAAGCTATTAATATCCCCAGAGAATATATGATAGCAATAACAATAATCTTTGTTACACCTGTTACAGGTAGTTCAGGAGCCAATTTTTTTGCATAAGTAGAAATTATCTGATTTGTTATATTCGCAAGTGCTACTGTAACAGAAAGTATAATAGTAACCGTTAATATATTATGTATATACAAATCAAGACGAGGTGGAATTCCAAATAGATCTATTGATATATAAAAGGCTAAAATTATTCCCCATAAAATAGAGGGAAATCTAAGAGAACTTACTATAATATCATCCAAATTTGAATGTGTGGCTTTTGCCCATTTTTCAATACCTTTAAATAGAATATTTCTAATTATTATAAAAATAACAAAAATGACTATAAATGAAATAATTGGGATACCATACGATTTTATTAATTCAATATTAATTTCCATAAAAAATCCTCTATAAGCTTTATTTTAATTAATTATAATATGAATTTAAACGAAATTTTAAAACAGTGTTATAATTTTATCAGTCTTCTGAGGAGATAAGATGCAAAAAAAGAAAGCTTCGAAAACAGCAATTGAAAAAGCATTAGACCTGATTGAGATTCTAAAAAATAATGATGATATTGGTGTAACTGAACTGAGTAAGATCCTGGGCTTAAACAAAAATAATGTTTTCAGGCTTCTCGCCACACTTGAAGTTGAAGGTTTAATTGAACAAGATCTAGAAACAGGACATTATAAATTAGGAATGAGAACTTTATATTTAGAAAATGCTTATCTCAAAAGTTTAAAATTTTTAGAACCTGCAAAACCTCTTATGAGACAGCTAAGAAATAAAATAAATGAAACAATATATCTTTCCATTCTTCATAAAAAAGATATTATCTATATCTTTTCAATAGAGAGTAAATCATCTGTATTAGTTCATTCACGGGTTGCAAAACATTACCCAGCAGAAAACTCTGCAGCAGGGAAAAGTATATTGAGAGCCAAAAAAGAAGATGGATTTTTTATTGAAAAAGATTTTGAAGAAACTGAAAAAGAAGTTTCGGAGATTGCCACTGTAATAAGAGATGAAAACGGTTATCCTTTAAGTTCTATATCAATTGTCGCTCCAGTATTTAGACTAAATAAAGAAAATTATAAACAGTTTGAACAGCCTTTAATAAAAACTGCTAAAGAAATTTCTGAAAAGCTGGTTAGCTCTAAAGTTTAAACTGGATTTATAGTAATAAATAAATCTCCTTTATTCCCTTCCGAATCTATATATCCTTCATTTTTCACTTTTAAAACTGTTTTTTGCATAAGATTTTCAGGGATTTTTACATGGAGAGTTTCATCTTTCAGATTTTTAAAACTTAGTTCTATTCCTTTCTGTATCTTATTTCTAGGGATATCAAAGTTCATATATAGATTGTTATTTTTAAGTTTAAAATGAGGATGCTTTTTTAGTTTTACTTTTATATATAAATTTCCATTTTTTCCGTTGTTAAGTCCTGTATTTCCGCCATTTTTAAGAACCAGTATCTGATTTTGTCTTATCCCTGATGGGACATGAATTGTTTTAGTTACTTTTTCTTTTATATATCCTTTTCCTTCACAAACTTTACACGGATTGTGAATTTTAAATCCTTTCCCAAAACATTCAAGACATGGAAAATTAATACCTAACTTTTTTTTCTTTCCACTACCTTTACAGTTTTCACATACAGTTATAAAACTGTGCTCTGTTGTTCCAGTTCCTTTACAATACTCACATTCTGATTTTCTTGTATAAACAACATCTTTGTAAGAACCGTTGTATCCTTCTTCTAAAGATATATAGATTTTTGTGTGTATGTCTGTTCCATCTATTGGTTTTGTTGTGAAACCTAAAAATTCTGAAAATTTTTCTTCAAAGTTAGTTAAAAGTGAACTTTTAGCTCTTTTTAAAGATTGGTCATAAATTCTCTTTTTTTCAGGATTTATAAGGGTGTGGTAAGCTTCTGTTATCTGTTTAAATAAATCCTGACCTTCCTTATTAAGGTCAGGATGATACTGTTTAGCTTTTTCTCTGAAAGCTTTTTTTATCTCATCTTCGGTGGCATTTTTTGATACACCTAAAAGTTTATAATAATCCATTTTATGTTATTTCTTCTCTTTCCTCAGGTGGTAATGCAACTATAACTTTTGCAGGTCTGATAACTTTATTTTTATATTTATATCCTGTTTGGACAGTTTTTACAATTTGCTGAGGTTTATGTTCTTCTGAGTATATGGTTTCTAACACTTCGTGTTCTTGAGGATTAAACTCTGTTCCTTCTATCTTTTCTATACCATGTTCCTGTAAAAATCTATTTAACTGGTAATGTATCATCTGAATACCTTTTATAAAGGCATTTATATCTGTTGAAACTTTCGCACTTTCAAGGGCTTTTTCAAAGTTATCAAGTATCTCCATAAACCCTTTTAAAATTCGCAAAGCTCCTTCTTCTTTTGCTTCTTCCTTTTCCCTTCTCATTCTAACCTTATAGTCTTCAAAATCTTTTTGAAGAATCTGATACATAGCACTTAATCTTTTTGCAGTTTCTTCTGTTTTTTCTAACTTTCTTTTAAGTTCTTCAATCTCTTTTTGAAGCTCTTCAACACTTTTTTCTTCTTGTTCTGCTTTTTGCTCTACTTCTTCCTTTTGATTTTCTTCTTTATTCTCCACTTCCTGCCCTTCCTGTTTTTTATTTTCGTCCTGACTCATGTTTTGCCTCCTGTTTTTGTATTAATTTATTCATATATAATTTTAATCTTATTATAATTATTTCAATAGTTTTCCATTAAATTTTAGTGTTGAATTTTAACTATATTAACTTAAATTAAATAAAAATAAAAAGAGGACTTATAATTTGGCTATTTCTCGTGAAACTATTGAGGAAGTTCAAAGAACGGCTAATGTTTATGATGTTATATCAGAATATTTAGAACTTAAACGGGCTGGCTCATCATACACAACAAGATGTCCATTTCATTCTGAAAAGACACCTTCTTTTATGGTTTCTCCACAAAAAAATATATGGAAATGTTTTGGCTGTGGAAAAAGTGGTGATGCTTTAAAGTTTATAATGGAATATGAAGGTTTGTCATTTGCCGATGCAATCATAAAACTTGCAAACAAATATGGGATTCAGGTCAAATTCACCAAAACAGATGAAAAAGATAAGCTTTTATCAGGATTATTCAACATCACAAAAGAACTTTCTGAGTTTTATAAAGAACAACTAAAAAACCATACAGAACCAAGAAAATATCTTGATAAAAGAGGTCTACTTCCTTCTGTAATTGATAAATTTGATATAGGCTACTCTCCAGATGATCCAGAAAAGTTTGAACAATTTATAAAGGAAAAAAATATACCAATAGAAAACCTGAGTAAAATAGGCACAATCTCTATAAAAGAAGATGGAAAAATAAGGGATAAATTTTATAAACGTATAATTTTTCCAATAAAAGATTATAAAGGTAGGGTTGTTGGTTTTGGTGGAAGACGATTAGATGATGGCTTACCTAAATATATTAACTCTCCTGAATCAGAAATCTATCAGAAATCGAAGGTTTTATACGGTTATTATGAAAGTAGGGATTATATAAGAGAAACTAAAGAAGTAGTTGTTGTGGAAGGATATTTTGATGTTATATCTTTGCATCAAATAGGTATTAAAAATGTTGTGGCAACTTCTGGAACTGCTCTGACAAAAGAACACGGAAAATTGATATCAAAATTTGCTACTGATGTTATATTGATGTTTGATTCCGACTCAGCTGGAAAAAAAGCAGCTATTTCAGCTTCAAAAATATTATTGACTGAAGGTTTAAATGTTAAATATTGCCCATTACCTGAAGGTGAAGATCCAGATTCTATATCTAAAAAAGGTTATACAGAGGTTAAAAAACTCATTGACAATTCTATAACTATTTTTGAATTTCTTATAAAAAAAATAAAAGAATTAAATCTTTCTGAAGAAAATGAAAATAATAACGAAAAACTGTTGAAAAAAAAGAAAGAACTTATAAATTTATATATTACATTAGCTAATAAGGTAAAAGATAAAATTGAAAGAGGTATATTAATTCAATATCTATCAGATACCACTGGCTTTTTGGTAGATTATTTTGATGGTTTAGAAAGTGAAGTAGAAGAGTCCTCCGCTGATAAAGAATCTGAAGATAGCTTAGAAAATCTTACGTTAAATGAAAAAATAGTATTAAAAGGATTACTTGAAAATAAAGAGGAAATATTGAGTAAATTCAATAAGTTTGATAAAATAGATGGTTCTGTTTATTTTAAATATTTATTGGATATGATTTTACAAAATCCAGATACAAAAGAATATGAAGAAATTGATAAAATTCGTCAATTACCTGTCAAATCTGACGTAGATTCTGTTCTATATGCACTTGAGCTATTACATAAAAGATGGATACAAAAGGAAATAGAAGCAGGTACATTTTTAGCTATGGATGATGACAGAGCCTTATTAGAAACATTAGAAAAAAAGAAAAATTTAATAAACAGGAGGACTTGAACACAGATGAGTATTCAGGAAAGAGATTGTGTGAGGAATTTAATCATCCTTGCTAAAGAAAAAGGTTATGTAACCTACAAGGAATTAAATGACACAATAGATGAAGATCTCCTGTTGTCTGAAGAACTTGAAGCACTCATAGAATACCTTCATGAACTCAACATCGATGTAGTTGAAGAAGGAAAGCCAGAAGAAGCAGATGGCGACTATCTTGGAATAGATTTTTCAGATGATATATGGTCTAAAACAGATGATCCTGTAAAACTTTATCTAAAAGAGATGGGGAAAATTCCTCTTTTAACCAGAAAACAGGAAATTGAACTTGCTAAAGATATCGAAAGGGCAAGAAAAAAAGTATTAAGAGGTCTTTTGAGGACATCTTTCTTAGTTGAAAGGATTTTAGACGAATGGGCAAAAATTGCCGATGGAAAGATGAAAGTTAAAGATTTCATTAATATTGATACCAACGAATACGAACACGAATCAGAAGATGAAAAAGAAGCTATTGACGAAGTATCAGACGCTGCCACCAAAGATTTTATTCAGAAAGGTCTTGAACTGGCAAAAATGTATAGAGACCTGAAAAAAATCGAAAGTGAAATGCTGGAATGTAAAAAGGATATTATTTGTAGAAGGAAGTTTATCTGGCAGCACGCAAGAATGAATAGATTTATAAAAAGTTTAAATATCAAGTTCACAAAACTTGATAAAATTGCTGATGAGTTAAAAGATCTATATACAAAACTCAAAAGAAAAGAAAAAGATTACAACAAAAGAATCAGAAAGATAAAACAGATACATGAAGATGTTGATGTTCTTTTAGATGGATACTATGACAATCCTGAAATTATGCAAAAGATCGAAGAACACGGATTTTCATTCGGTAGATTCGAGATATTAAGAACAGAAACTTTAAAACTGAAACAGGAGATTGAAGAACTTAAAGAAAGAATCGGAACTGTTCCTGGAGAATTTGATCACGTTATAGAGATCATTCAAGAAGGTAGAAAAGAGATCAACGAAACAAAACAGATTATCGTTCAATCAAACTTAAGACTTGTTGTCTCTATTGCTAAAAAATACACAAATAGAGGATTACAGTTCCTTGACCTTATTCAGGAAGGAAATATAGGGTTAATGAAAGCTGTTGATAAATTTGATTATAAAAAAGGATATAAATTTTCAACATACGCAACATGGTGGATAAGACAGGCTATCACGAGAGCCATTGCTGATCAGGCTAGAACTATAAGAATACCTGTCCATATGATAGAAACTATTAATAAACTCGTTAGAGTATCAAGATCAATGGTTCAGGAATTAGGTAGAGAGCCTACTCCTGAAGAAATCGCTAAAAAAGTCGGTATGCCTGCAGAGAAAGTTAGAAAGATTTTAAGAACATCTCAGGAACCAATTTCTCTTGAAACACCTATCGGTGATGATGATGAGTCCCACTTAGGAGATTTCATTGAAGACAAAACAGTTATGTCTCCTGAAAATCATCTCTTAAGACAGGCTTTAAGGTCTCAGCTTGAAGAGATTTTATCTACATTGTCTGAAAGGGAAGAACAGGTTTTAAGATACAGATTTGGGCTTGAAGATGATACAGAATATACATTAGAACAGGTCGGTAAAAAGTTTGGAGTTACAAGAGAAAGAATAAGACAGATAGAAGCTAAAGCGCTTAGAAAATTAAGACATCCACATAGAGCAAAATATCTAAGACCGTTCTGCGAAGAATAAAAATTTAAGATAAACTGACAAAAGCCCTCTTTACGAGGGCTTTTTTTATTTAGATTCGGCTGGTTTTTCTGATGGTTTTACAGGGGTGATATTTACTTTTTCAGGTTGTTCCGTTTTCTTTTCAACTTTTTCAGAAGGTATTTCTTCTGGAATCGTTTGAATTACAGTATTAGTTGTTACCATTTTGTGATGTATATAACTTAAAGTAAATACCAAAGCTAAAAATATTCCACCTAACCAGTATGTGAGCTTAGTTAAAAAATTAGCAGCTCCTGCACCTAAAACAGCGGCAGCAGCACCTGAACCAAATACAGCACCTATCTCGGCACCTTTTGTTTTTTGCATAAGAATAACTATTACAAGTAAAACAGATACAATTACCAGTATTACTGATAACGTATAATAAATCAGTTCCAAAATTTATACCTCCAATACTTCAGTGATTATTTTATAAAATTTATTTGGATCTAAACTTGCAGTTCCCACAAGAAATCCATCGATATGATCTTCTTTTATAAGATTCCTGGCATTGTTTTCATTAACACTTCCACCATATAAAATTCTTGTTTTTTCATCTTTTCCTTTTGACAGTTCATTAATAAGCGACCTTATAAATCTGTGAACCTCTTCTGCCTGTTCAGGAGTTGCAGTTTTTCCTGTTCCTATTGCCCAAACAGGTTCATAAGCTATATCAATATAAACCATATCCTCTTCAATGCCAGCTAATCCAGCTCTGATCTGGTGTTCAACAACATTTAATGTTTTTCCTAACTCTCTTTCTTCAAGGGTTTCACCGACACACAAAATAGGTCTAATTCCGTGTTCTACTGCCGAAACCATTTTTTGATTAATTAGGCTGTCTTTTTCTCCAAAAATATGTCTTCTTTCTGAATGACCTAAGATCACATATTCGGTATCAAACTCCAATAACATCACAGGTGAAATTTCTCCTGTAAATGCTCCACTTTCTGCAAAATACATGTTTTGAGCGCCTAAAGAAACGTGGGACTTTTCCAAAAGTAAAGAAGCAGAAGAAAGAGCAGTAAACGGTGGGGCGATCATTATATCTACTGTTGTTAGATCTTCCACTGCTGGCAAAAACTTTTCCAAATAATCAACAGTATCTGCAGCAGTTTTATTCATTTTCCAATTGGCAGCTACTAAATATCTCATAAAACTCCCCTTAATCTAAATGTCTTATTTCTTTATTTAAAACTTTACCGTTTTCATCTAAATCGTAAACAATAGGTTGTCCAGTCGGAAGTTCTACTTTTACAATTTCATCAGGCCCAAGATTTTCTAAATGCATAACAATAGACCTGTTAGAGTTTCCGTGTGCTACGACTAAAACATTATTTCCTATTGCGATATCCCCTAAAATAGCCCTTTCTAAAAATGGGATTGTTCTTGCTGCCGTATCTTTCAACGACTCGCCGTTTGGTGGAGGTATGTCATAGCTTCTTCTCCATAAATGAACGATTTCTTTTCCATATTTTTCTCTTGCTCGATCTTTGTTTAAACCAGTTAAATCTCCGTAATCCCTTTCATTTAAAGCCTGATTTTTAATAACAGGAATGTTTAAACCAATAACTTCTAAAATAATCTTTAAAGTATCCTGAGCCCTTGATAAATCTGATGTATAAGCAACCTGAAATCTTATATCCTTTAACAGTTCTCCAGCCTTAAAAGCTTCTTCTTTTCCTTTTTCTGTTAAAGGAACGTCAACCCATCCTGTAAATCTGTTCTGTAAATTCCAGAAAGACTGACCGTGTCTAACTAAAACAAGTTTAGGCATTTTTCTACCCCGCTCAATATTTATTAAATAATCTATAATTATAACCTATGTTTATGGTTTTATTAAAAAATAAGTTGTGTTTTTTAGTTTAAATGAATAAACAACAGCTTTTTTCAAATCGTCTTTAAGATTTTTTTCTTTTATAATATAAAAATTATCTGGTTTGATATTTTGTCTTTTAAATAGAATCTGCCTTTTTTCTCTTTCCACATAAAAAACAAATCCTGAAGGAAGAAAATCCTTTCCTAAATAGTAAAGATTTCTATCTTTTGTAAGATTAGCCACTTTTAACCCTTCCACTTTTTCTTTATATGAATTTCCAGATGTTGCTTTTACAGGCAGATAAACAAAATCAAAAAGAATTCTGAAAAATATAATACCTATCACAAGATTCAAAAGAACTTTTCTGTTTTTTAATGACATCAGTATCAAAAATAAAAAAACAAAAGAAAAAACAAGGGAAAGCGTCCAGATATGAGGAAGGTTAGACAGTTTTTTGCTGAAAGGTAAGAGTAAAGATACGATTAAAAATAAGGCAAGTAAAAAGACAAAAAATATTTTTACCAGATTTGTTTTAAATTTTTCTTCTTTATAATGATTAAAATAAAAATAGGTGTAAATCAGTATAAAAAATGGATAAAGCATATAAACATATCTTTGATTTGCACCTGGAGATATCCAATAAATCAGATAATTAAAGATAAAAACTAAGAAAATGATTTTTAGAACACGATTTGAAAATATTTCATTAAAAACAGACTTTCTGAACATAAAAATCACCAGTATGGAAAACGGAAGCAACGCAAAAATTGATTGAACAGGATACTTGATAAGATGGATTAAAGCTGACTGTAATTTATTTTCAACAACAGTTCTACCAGCAGATTCAGACCATAAATGATTTATGTAGTCCTGAATAGGATGATACTGGTTATAAATATAAAAATATCCACCGACGGTCAGAACAAATATAAATATTCCCAAGATATGGTAAATGGAAAAAAATCTTTTAAATTGCCTATCAAAAATAAAAACGGTAAAAAGAGTTATATACAGGAAAATAACAGAAGGAAAACCTTTTGTTAAAAATCCAATAGACGCGAAGAAAAAGGAATATATATATATATAAGCTAAATTGTTTTTTAAATGAAAATAAATGATTGATATAATCAAAAGATAGATTATAAGAGAATAAAAAATATCAATTTCTCCTAATAAAGAAAAATAAAAATAGATAGTTCCGGAAAGAATAAAAAATAAAGAAGAATAGAATCCTATCGTTTTATTAAAAAACTTTTTCACAAAAAGAAAGTTAAAAGTCCCCAACAAAATCAAAGAGATCACAGTAGGCAAACGAACAGCCCATTCAGAATAACTGTTTAAAAGTTTATAAAAAAGAATAATTACCCAGTTGAAAAAAGGAGGTTTTGCAAAATAAGATTCCCCCATCATAGTAGGAACAATAAAATTTCCTGAAAAAATCATCTCCAAAGCTATATATGCCCGCCTTGGTTCTTCTAAATAAAGAGGATATATTCCTAAATTGATTACCAATGAAATAACTAAAAGAAAAGGAATAACAAAATAACCGTAAAGATTATTCAAAATACAAACCTCAGCCTATGAATTTATACTATTATACATATTAAGGATATATTAAAAATTTCGAAAAACCTTTATGTCTAATTTCGGTGAATAATAAAAAGGATTGAATAAAGAGGCGTCAATGAAAAAGAAAAAAATATTTATAAGTGTCGGTGAAATTTCAGCAGACAACTACGCAGCAGAGCTTATAAAACTACTTCCCCAGTATGAATGGATAGGTATAACAGGCCCTAAAATGAGAAAAGCAGGCTGTAAAACTATAGAAGATTTAGAAAACCTCTCTGTTGTAGGAATTACTGAGGTTATTCCAAAATATTTTGAAATAAAAAAAGCATTTAAAAAAGCTGTTTCTGAACTTGAAAACGGTGTTGATCTGCTTATTGTTGTTGATTTCCCAGGATTTAATTTAAAACTTTTAAAAGAAGCTAAAAAAAGAGGAATAAAAACAGTTTATTTTATAGCCCCGCAGGTATGGGCATGGGGAAAGAAAAGAATACCAAAAATAGCAGAATACACAGACCTTCTTATATCGATATGGCCTTTTGAAAAAGAAATTTATAAAGATTATATCGGGATTGATTTCAGAGTTGAATATGTAGGACATCCTCTTTTAGATATTGTAAAAACAGAAGAAACAGAGCAGAGTTTTAAACAGAAATTAGGAATATCTTCACATAAAAAGATTTTTGGACTGCTCCCTGGAAGTAGAGAAAATGAAATAAATATGATACTCCCTGATATGCTAAAAGCTGCAGATCTGATCCAGAGAGTTTATAAAAATTTTGAGTTTGTTATTCCTGCCACGCCTAATGTTGAAAACCTGATAAGAAATAAAGTGAAAGATTTTCCAAATATACCCGTAAAAATAGCAACCAATAAAGAGTTTTCACATCCGTCTTATGAAGTGATGAACAGTTCCATTTTTAGCATAATAACATCTGGAACTGCCACATTGGAAGCAGCAATAATCGGAAATCCTTTTATAATTGTTTATAAAGTAAGCGAGATAACCTATCTTTTAGGAAAAATATTGGTCAAAATTCCGTTTATAGGCTTACCAAATATCGTTGCTGGAGAAGAGGTTGTTAAAGAACTTATTCAGGATGAGTGTAATCCTGTAAATATATCAAATGCAGCATTACAGTACCTCTCTAATAAAGATTTATATGAAAAGATGAAAAATGATCTTCGCGTTAAGGTAAAAGAAAAATTAGGAAAACCAGGTGCATTAAAAAGAGCTGCTCAGGTTATAGATAGGTTTTTAAATCAAGAAATAAAGAAAAAATAGTTACCTATGCTTTTCTACACCTACTTTTTCACAAAATTTTTCCACGGGGCACTTAGAACATAAAGGTGAAACTGGTTTGCAGATGGTTTGACCGAAAGCAACAAGGAGATCATTTATCTTAATCCAGTATTCTTTAGGAAGTTTTTTTCTAAGTTCCATTTCTGTTTCTTCTGGTGTTTTGGTTTTCACGTATCCCATTCTGTTGCATATCCTATGAACATGAACATCCACGCATATGGCAGGCTTCCCGAATCCTAATCCAAGAACAAGATTGGCAGTTTTTCTTCCTACTCCTTTAAATTTTAAAAGCTCATCTAAATCATCTGGAACTTTTCCGTTGTATTTCTGAATTAACTCTTTTGATATGTTTAAAATGGTTTTAGCTTTGTTTTTATAAAAACCTACTGGATATATTGCCTTTTCTATCTGTTCTTCTGACAGCTTAACCATGTCATATGGATTGTCTGCTAATTTAAACAAACGTTCTGAAGCCTTTGCAGTAACTTCATCTTTTGTTCTTAAACTGAGAATCGTCGATATAAGAACTTTATAAGGATCTTTTGTGTGTTGTGCTAATAATGTTACTACAGGTGCGTTCCACTTTGGATATTCTTTTTCAAGAATTTTCAATACTTTAATACAAGTTTTAGTGTCCACCAGTTTAAAACCTTCCAAATTTTTGTAAATTGCATATTATATTTTCAACATTATAAACCGAAAAGGTGTTTACTATGAGAGAATTTCAGGCAAACAGCTTTTTTATAATAAAAGGAAATGTTTTCTTCACGATAGAGGAAAATGAGCTAATTTATTACCTAAATAAAATAAGAAACTACTCTATTAATATAAAAGTTGAAAACGACTATCTGCATATTAAGATAAAAGATAACTCAAACATAGAAAACAATGGATTTGTGATGAAATTTCCTATTGAAAAACTGAACTCTTCGAAGCTCAAAGAAAAAGCAGAAGATATAGAAACAATAGTGTTCACAGACCTTTCAAATGCAGAATTTTCAAAACCATTTAATATAAGCAAAAACTTAAAACAATATCTAAAAAAACTTTTTAAAGATATAAAAGAGATAAACTATCTTGAAGATATGCTCAGAAAATCTCCTTAAGTTGTGTATTCTGCATTTATCTCTACATACTTGTATGTAAGATCACAGGTGTAGTAAGTCCAGTCCTTCTCACCTTTTCCTAAATAAAGATCTATTGTGACTTCCTTATGTGTTTTCAAATAGTTTTCAGCAGCCTTTCTATCAAAAGAAACTGGTTCTCCACTGTAAAGTAAAAAATCACCTAAATAAAGTTTTACTTTGGAAAAGTCTATATCAAAATGCGTTTGTCCAACAGCCGAAAGAATTCTTCCCCAGTTTGGGTCGTTTCCAAACATTGCAGTTTTAAAAAGATTAGAAAGTGCAATCTCTTCTGCAACTTTTTTAGCTTCTTCTTTTGTTTCTGCCTGATGTATATTTATCTGGATAAGCTTTGTAGCACCTTCACCGTCTTTCACAATCATTTTGGCAAGTTCTACTGCCACTTCTAAAACCTTTTTTGCAAAATATGTTTTATTTGAATCATCTATCTCCACCTCAGATTCACCTGTTGCAATAACAACAAAACTATCATTTGTGCTTTCACAACCATCAACATCAATAGAATTGAAACTTCTTTCAACAACAAGTTCAGTTGTTCTTTGGAGCAGTTCTTTACTGATTTTCACATCTGTAAATATATAAGCAAGCATTGTAGCCATATTCGGATGTATCATTCCTGCCCCTTTCGCAATTCCTTTTACATGGAAAGATTTTCCGTCTATTTCATCTTCAAGTTCATAGTATTTTGGAAAAGAGTCTGTTGTAGAAATAGCTCTGGCAGCAAGTTCTAAATCAAGTTCCTGTAAATTTTCAACAGCAGTTTTTATTCCTTTTTCTATTTTATCCATCGGCAGTTGAACTCCGATAACACCAGTTGAAAAAACCATCACATCTTCTTTATAAAGATCAAAAGCTTCAGAAACCAGTTCTGCCATACTTTCAGTATTTTGTATTCCCTGTTCACCTGTGGCAGCATTAGCATTTCCGCTGTTTATAACCATAGCAGATAAGTCTTCCTGAATTTCTTTTACAAGTCTGTCGTAAATTACAGGAGCAGCAGCTAAACTGTTTTGTGTAAATACAGCCCCAAAAGAAGACGGAGGAAATTTTAATACGAGTATGTCGTAATCTCCAGAAGGTTTTATTCCTGCCTTTGCAACTCCCATTTTTATATTCATTAGAATTCCTCACTTTTTATCGTTTTTTGCATTTTCCAGTTCATAAGATTATCTGAGCGTGTTGAAAAGTATCCAAAATCCCACAGTTTTATCTCTTGCTTTTCAAAATGTGGATAGTTATAGAAATTAAGAGCTATATCTTCTTCATTTTTTAATGCCTCAGGAATCAATTTCACAGAATCGATTATCTTTTTCAGTATATCTTTTTCTTCTTCAACATTCTTTAATGCTTTTCTTATCTGCTTTAAACCCCTAAATCCTTCTACTGTTCCGTCTTCTTCTGCCCATAAAGAACTTCCAATGGCTATATTTGTTGACAAAGCAAGACCATCGTTAAAAGGTGTTATTACTGCACTGTTTTTCAGTTTTAAGAAAATTTCGTTAAGTTTATCTTCTGTAAAATGAAGTGAGATGTCCTCTCCTATCAAAATAAGATTTTCTATCTCTCCTTTCTCAATCTTTTCAAAAATATCAGGAAGATAATAAAATTTTTCCATTCTATTCATCAATCCATAAGCATTTCTTTCAACAGGAATGATCAATGTTTCTGCTTTTGTACTGTTTTTTATTTTTCCAAGCAATTTACCTATTTTATAGGCATTTTCACCTTTTAAAGTAGAAGTCGAATAAACGATAACAGTATCTTCATCAATCTCAGGAATTAGATTTTCTAAATTCTCAACTTTTTCTAAGAGATCATCTTCTGTTTCTGCTGAAATATGGGTAGGACTGTATTTTTCAAGTGTATCTATTTCTTTTCCTACAAAATAGATCTCTTTATCTTTTGGAGGGACTATCTGTCCTAATTCATAATTATCTTTAAATATATAAGACAGAACAGGTTGAGTATTTGCAATATCATCTCCAATCACGATAATCTTTTTGGATCGTTTAATATCATTTTCAGAAGGAAGGACATATTCAGATCCTGTTTCTTCCTCAAAACCTGTAATGGCAGGGATAAGGTCTAATGTTATCGTAGAACTTACTTTCATGCCTGTTTTTTCTGCAAGAGCTAAAGCATTTTCAATAGATTCGTTTGTGCAGTAAGGAGAAAGAATTAATGCAGTTTTTAAAGGATTTTCATTTATAACTTTAGAAAGCTTTTGAATAGCTGATATCTTTGGAATCTGAGTATTATTGTGTAATCCTTCTTTTAATCTATTTTTTTCAAAAATATCATATCCAAGATAAGCACCTGAACAAACCATCAGATCAGCCGTTGAACGAATTCTATATATTTTTTGCTTTTTATCATCGTAATCTATAGCCACAGGACATTGCATACTACACATTCCACAGTAGGTAACTTTCTCTTTTAAAAGCCATGCTCTTGTCCAGTGTTCAAAAGGTTTGAAAAGTATTGCTCCAACAGGGCAAACATCTACACATAGTCCACACATTTCACAACTGCTTTCTGAGTCCATAGGTTTTTTATCAGGTGAGATAAGTATTTCAAAACCTCTCTCTTCTTGAAATAAGGTGTTAGCACCAACAACATGCTCGCAGACACTTACACATTTTAAGCACAGGACACATCTATTAGAAACAAATTCGAAATATTTACTCTGCCAGTCTTCTTCTTCTCTTATTTTGTCATAAGGGGTTAAAGGTAAAACGTTTATCTGTGGGCCGTAATATGTTCCCCAGTTTTGCAGATCACATTCTCCAGCCTTGTCGCAGGTAGGACAATCTAATGGATGTCTTGTAAACAGCATTTCAAGTATGAATTTTCTATCATCAAAAACACGATCATTCATCGTTTCTATTTCCATTCCGTCATATACATAAGTTCCACATGCAATAATCGTATCATTCCATTTCTTATCATAAACAAGACACATTCTACATCCACCGAAAATCGGTAGTTTTTCGTGATAACAAAATGTAGGGATAACCTTATTTAAAAGTTTGGCTGCTTCCAAAACCGTATAATTTTTAGGAACTTCTATCTGCACGCCATCTATAGTTATTTTTACTTTTTCCATATGAAACTCCTGAAAATCCTTAAATTTTAAAGGTTTTATAAAAAAATTTTGCTTTCTGAAACCTATTCGTGCTCACCTTCAGTTTGCTCAATTCAAAGAATTATTAGAAAATATATACAGAAAGTACGGCGTAATCCCTAAAAAACTATTTAAACATTTCTTTTTCATTTCAACTTAAAAGGCTTGCTTTTCTCGTTAGTTTACCATAGGATAAATTTTAAATGAAGACCGTAAGAACAAAAAGGAACTTAAGAATAGAGCTAAACAATGCAAATACAACTACAAGCATAGTATTAGGCTATTTAACCTATCACGCAGGAAAACTATGGAATGAAGCAAACCATCTAGTAAAAAACAAATTAGCAAAACCAAACAAATTCGACCTATACAACAAGCTAAAA
>JALVEZ010000131.1 GCA_027030405.1 Hydrogenothermaceae bacterium
TGAAAAAATTATGGGACAAATTATAATCAAAGTTCCTGGAGATATAAAAAAAGAGATTAATGATATACAGGAAGCTATAAAAATTTTAAAAGAATTAGAAAAAAGTGAAAAACAAAAAAAGGCTTTGGAAAAACTTATATCTTTAGCTGGAACCTTACCAAAAGATTTTAAGATTGATGAAGATGATTTATATATGCAAGAGGATTAAATGAAAATATTCCTTGATAGCTCTTTTATTATTGAGCTTTTAAAAAATAATGAAGTCGCGGTAAGTATTTCAAAATTGTTATTAAATCTAAGTTACTTAGAATTACATTACAATCATATAGTCTTTAGTGAAGTCGTTTATCAACTTTATTTTAAAAGGAAAATAAACATAGATTTATTAAAAGATATCATGAGTGATTTTGAACTTTTAGATATGAATTCTGAGATAAAAGAAATTGCCTTGAACTTTATCCAAACCTACAATTTAAAACCAAATGATGCTCTAATTTTAGCCACTTGTAAATTTCATAAAATTGAAAACTTAATATCACTTGATGAAGACTTCAAAATTCCGTGTGAAAAAGAAAAAATAAATCTTATTGATTCTGACAAAAAGTTAGAAAGACTTATATAAATTTTATCTACCACCGGCACCACCGCCACCAAAGCCGCCGCCACCACCAAAACTACCTCCACCGCTTGCTGAAGGTGAACGAAGTTCCATAAGCTGGCTCCCAGTATAAGTATAGCTGTCATGCATTTTTCTTTTAAACTTTCTTTCTTTCTCTATCTCAGGAAGCTGAACATTCATAACTTTCATAGCTTCTTCAACTTTTTCTGCGACACCTAATGCAGTTCCATAAACCAACCATTCACGCCACATTTCAATATCATTAGGCGAGTATTTTTTTATCATTGCAAGATTTGATAAAAATCTTCTAAAAGAATCCCACATTAATTTTTCTTTGTAATAATCCTTTTTCCATTTTCCTAAAAACTGGGTCGGAGTTAATAGAACAGGCATGGTCTGAAAAGACAAAGTTAAGAATAGTATCGTTAAAGGATATAAATCAATATTTTTAAAACTCCAACCGTTGATTAATGAAAAAAGTACAAAAACAATAGAAACAACAACTATAGATACTCCTGTTATCTGAACTATTATTTTACCTGTGTTGTTTACAAACTCACTGGAAAGTTTCGGATTTTTATAATTAAAAAGATTATCCATCTGTCTTTTCAATAAGGATAAATTTGATATATCTTTGTGAACTGCATACCGTTTTGCAAGACTTTCTATGTATGAAGGAAAGAATACTTTCATATCCCCAACGTTTTGACTATATCTTTGTAAAAATAACAAAAGCTTTCGTTCGTAAGGATCAGAACTGTGCGTATCTAAAATATAAATAGAAACCTCACCATTTTCTTCTATTTTTATCTTTTCCCTTCTGTGAAGATCTAATAAAGTTGCATAAAATGCATTTTCATCTCCTTTAAATGAATCTCCGTTGAAGATAAGATTTACGAAATATGGTTTTCTTTCAGGATTAGGAACAAAACTTAAGAATTCTGGAACAACAAAATTTTTTTCACTTCCAAATTTTATATAAAAAAGTGCTAGAAGAAAGGGAAAAAATAGAATTACTATTGTCAATAAGTTTTCTAAAATATTCAGAATAGTCCTTAAGCTATCTTCATTAGCTTCTTCTGTTTTTTTAAGGATATCTGGAATAAATCTTTTAAAACCAGTTATATCTGCAGGCTTTAGTAAAAATTCAACTTCCACAAGACCATTGAGAGGTGCTTTTCCTTCGATAAGATATACACTTCCCATTTTTACTATATCAAAATCTGGTAAATGGGGGTAAATCTTTTCAATCAAATTTTGATTATCAATAATCTTTATATCAACTTTAGGATAAGGTATATGCTGATCTGCCAGTTTAAGATTCAGATGTAGATTTTTATTATCCGTTTCTAAAGGAGGAAAGATTTCAAAATCAGCGTTTAAAATATAATATCCTTTTTGAAAGTGATCTGGATTAACTATTCCAACTTCATTTTTATTTGCAAAGGTTCTCACTAACTCTTTAGATTCAGGTTTTGAGAAGTGTCCGAAAATTTCTCCGTTGTATGCTTTTGCATAAAAATCACCGTTTCCGTTTCCATCTACAAGTCTGATAAATGGGTAGTTTAATCCTTCCTGTTCAGGAAGTACCAACGGAACTTTCCAGTATCTATAAAGCATTCTAAATTGATCTGTTTTGTTATTAAAATAGTATTTTTCTTCTAAAGATATGGTTTTATCTAACCTGATTGTGGCACTGTAATCCGCTGTAAGATCTGAAAAATAATTTCTTAAATCTACTTTAGACAGATATATCCCTATAATTCCAATAACAAAACTTAAAAACATCAAAAGGTATAGACGTTTTCGTTCTGTCATTTAGACATTCCATTTCAAATCTGGTGTTTCGTTTATCTTTTCTTCAAACTGTAAATACTCTTTTTTCTTAAATCCAGATAAAGATGCAACAAAATTAGATGGAATTGTGTCAATCATTGTGTTGTATTCTTGAACTATGTTGTTGTAAGTATATCTGTGTCTTGCTATTTCATTTTCAATATTTTGTATTGATGATGTTAAGTCTTTAACTATTTCTGAAGTTTTTAGATCTGGGTATGCCTCAACAGAAACCATTATATTTCCTAAGATCTGTCTGGACTCTTTTTCTATTTGGTTAATCTCTTCTGGTGAGTCTGTTTTTAGTACAGAACTTCTCAGCTGAGTTACCTTCTCAAGAGTTTCTTTTTCAAAGCCTGCATAACTTTTTACGCTATCAAGTAACTGAGAAAGCATATCAAGTCTTTTCTTTAAAGCAACCTTAACCTGTCCTAAAGTAGCTTCTACTCCATTTTTTAACTGCTGAAATCTATTGTATGTAACAATAAAATAAAAAATAATCCCTACAACTATAATAAGAATGATAATACCAATCATTTTAACCTCTCTTTGATTTTTTAAAACTATCGGTAAAATTTATATGGTCTTTACTTTAAACTTTTAGCTTTTTTCTACACTCACTGCAAAGTCCAAATATTTCAAGCCTGTGGAATTTAGGAAGGAAATCGTACATCTCACATATTTTATCCTGTAATTTTTCGATTTCCTCTTCGTGAAACTCTATTATCTTTCCGCAATTTGTGCAGATAAGATGGTCGTGATGATGGTGAATGGAGACTTCATAAATCGTTTTATTTTTAAATTTGATGACTTCTTCTATAAAACCTAAGTCCTTAATGATGTTAAGTGTTCTGTAAACTGTAGCTCTTGAAGCTGGAATATTTTTTTTCTTTATTTTCTGGACAAGTTCTTCTATTTCAAAATGTCCTTTTGTTCGAATAATCTCTTTAAAAATTTTTTCCCTTTGCGGAGTAAATTTTAGTCCTTTCAACCTTATATGATTTTTAAATTGTTCAACAAGATTTTTCATCTCTTTTCTTGAAATTTTTTGTTTTTTCATAGCCTACCTCTACTCGATATCAGGTTTTTTTAGCTGGAATGTATTTTCTTTTGTTATCAGGCAGTAGTTAGCTCCGCCTAATCTTCCAACTATTTCTAATTTTGTAGTATCTATATATCCTTTATTATTTAAGATGTCATCTTTTACATGAATATTCAAGACTTCTCCGAAAATAACGCCCATTTTCCCGATATTTACGATTTCATAAGTTTTACATTCCATATTCACAGGAGATTCTGCTATAAGCGGGGCATTCACCATCGTTGCTGGTTTTGGAGTTATTTTTGCTTTTTCAAACTCATCAATTTCACTTTCAAAAGATATTGATGTTATGTTCATTTGATCAACAAGTTCGTAAGTTACTAAATTTATTACAAACTCACCTATCTCCTCAATATTTTTCCATGTATCTTTTTTCTCTTTTGTATCTTTTTTACCGATGGAAATCATTACTACAGGTGGACTACTTGAAACACCTGCATAATAACTGAAAGGTGCAGCATTTAAAATACCTTCTTTACTAATAGTAGAAACCCACGCAATAGGTCTTGGAACTATTGCACTTATCATAAGTTTGTAAATCTGTTTTGGGTCTAAATCTTTTAAATTTATTTCCATAATTAAAACTCCGGATTTTCCTGAACATACTGTCTGTAAAATTTCAATATTTTTTCCACAATTTCATCTAAATCATCACATACTTCAAATAATTCAAGATCCTCTGGTGAGATAAAATGATTTTCTTCATAAACTGTGTTTTTTAACCAATCAACCAGTCCATTCCAGTATTCGCTCCCATACATTATTACAGGAAATCGTTTTACCTTCCGTGTCTGAATAAGAACAAGTGTTTCAGTAAGTTCATCAAGAGTTCCGTATCCTCCAGGGAAAAGTACATAAGCAGTAGCGTATTTATTAAACATAACTTTTCTTGCAAAGAAATAGTTAAATGTAAGGGTTACTGTAGCATATGGATTTGGAACCTGTTCAAAAGGTAGTTCTATATTTAGTCCTACAGATCTTCCTCCTCCTTCCTTTGCTCCTCTATTCCCTGCTTCCATTATCCCTGGCCCACCACCGGTTATAATGGAAAATTTATGTTGAACAAGTTTTTTAGCTAATTCTCTTGCAGCTTCATAGTATTTGTTACCTTCTTTCACTCTGGCCGAGCCATAAAATGTAACTGCAGGAATAAATTCTGGAAGAACATCAAATCCATCAACAAAATCTCCGATTATTCGGAACATTCTCCATGCATCTTCTTTTTTCATTTCATTGATTTGATATTTTTCCATTTCACCACCCTAAATACTTTGTTATCTGTATAAGAAAGATTATGATAAGTCCTAATGTAAAATTGAGTTTTATCAGATTTGTTATCTTTCCAACTGTTTGAACTTTTTGTTCCTTTGGTAATGAGTCTAACTTTTTAAACAGTCCAAAATATATATAACTGAAAACAACCACCATAACCCCATAAAGAATAAGTTTAAGATCAAATGCCGTTGAATGAATATATTTGTGAGCCCGATATCCTCCTGTTAAAAGGAGTAAAAGTATTGCCATCCATACCAAAGGAAAAAATTTCCCCATTGCTGTCCTTACCAGAATAAACTTTTTATCTTCACATACAGGTAAAGAAGGTCTTAACACAAAAAGCGTGTATAACATTCCACCAATCCAGATAAGAACAGCTATTATATGTAACCAGGTTGCTATCACATCTATCAACTGTTTGCCTCCTCCTGACCTTTTTGGCTTTTGGGATAAAGGATTTTTGCCATAATGATGGAAAGTTCATAAAAAACAATTAAAGGCATGGCAAGAAATGTCTGGCTTATTACATCAGGTGGTGTGAGAATCGCTGCAAGAGCAAAGGATGCAACAATAAAATATGGTCTAAATTTTATAAGAATTTTAGCATTTACTATTCCAAGTCTAGCCAATAATGAAAGAATAACAGGAAGTTCAAAGGTTATTCCAAAAGCAAGGATAAGCCTGATCACAAAAGATATGTACTCTTTTACTGAGAATAAAGCTTCTGCCCCTAACTGTAAATTACCAAAATTTATGAAGAATACAATCGCCAGCGGTATGACACCATAATAGGCAAATAAGCTTCCTGCTATAAAAAATAGAGATGTGAATAAAACAAACGGGATTACGAGTTTTTTCTCATTTTCATACAGTGCCGGTTCTATAAATTTCCATATCTGATAAAAAATAACAGGAGAAGATATAACAAAACCTACAAGTAAAGAAATCTTTAATGCAGTAAAGAACGGCTCTGTCGGTGATAGAAAAAAAAGCTTCATCTCAGGATTAGCTCTGAGTAAAGGCTCTTTAAATATTTCAAAGAAAAAGTCCACCTGCGTAAATGCAATAACAGTACCTATAATGATCGCAATAACTATTCTTATAAGTCTTGTTCTTAGTTCGGCAAGGTGTTCCGTAATAGGTGCTTCAAATTCTTCAGGATTTGTGTTCGGCATTTAGCTGTTCTCCAGTTTTTTCCTTTGGTTCTACTTTTTTGTTAAAAGATATTTTTTCTCTTTTTGGTTGATATTCTTCTTTTTTAAGCTCTTTTTCAAATTCTTCTTCAAACTGATCTTTATGTTCCTTTTCCTCTTTTGTTGTGGATTTTGAAGCTATTTGATGTTGTTTGTGGTGATCTTCTTTTTCTTCATTAACTATCTGGGATATATCCGTTGATATTGAAGATTTCACTTCTTCTGTAACAGATTTGAACTCTTTAAAAAATTTACCAATTGCCCTTGCAGCCTCTGGTAATCTTTTAGGGCCAAGCACAATAAGGGCAACAACCATAATTAATATCAGTTCCTGAAATCCTATTCCAAACATAATAACCTCATTTATTTATCTTTCTTTCATTATATATTATAAAACTTTTAGAACATTGCACCTATACTTAGCTCTAATCTGTACAATCCTTCATCTTTTTTTCTATCTAATATTGTAGCAATGTCAAACATTATTGATCCAACTGGTGTAGGAACAGAAACACCAATTCCTGCAGTTTTTCTAAATTTTAAAGAATTAAGATCATCATCTGTTTCATAAACATTTCCTAAATCAATAAAAATTAATCCATACAGATTTAGAGGTTTATATAAAGGATATCTAAAATCTGTATTTATAAGGATAAAACTTTTTCCTCCTTCTCCATTTTTTCCCTGTATCTGTTCATAACCAAATCCTCTAACCGTTGAAAGACCGCCTATGAAATATCTTTCAGGTAAAATAATATGTGAGAGACTGTTAAAGATGTATCCAAATCCAAATCTTTGAGTGAAAATGAATTTTTTAAACGGATAGTAATATCTACCAAATATCTCTATCTTTGAAAAATCAGTGTCATCAAAACCTTTTTGTAATTTTAATGTTGAATAAAATCCATTCTTAGGATCTATTTTCGGTTTTCTGTAATCAAAAGTAGCAATATAGTTTATTTTTGTATTTTTATACCTACCTTTTGTAGGAATAGATGTATTGCTGACCGTATTATGTGTATCTTCCAATACCAAACTGTGTTTAAAATGTTTTGTTTTTACCTTTTCTAAAGAAATCTCGTAACCTTTTTTATTAAGATTGAACAGTCTATGAATTTCCAAAGATTTAAAGTAAGAGGCAAATCCAGAAATCCTAACTGGGATAAGTCTATCTCCAATAGAATATTTAAATAAACTATCCCCTCTACTTGATATTTCTGAGAAAAGAAGCATCTCTATACCGTAGCTGAACAAATTCTTTAATGTTAACGAACCGTAAACCTTAAACTGCCTGTCCGTATCATAACCAATAGAACCTTGAAAGTATCCTCTTTTTTCTTCATGTAGGATAAGAGCTTTATTAACTATTTTATCCTTATATTCTATATCCAAATTTGGATTAATATAATCAAAGATATACGAAGAATAAAGTGTAAGTAAATCAAGATCAAAGTCATCTTTTTTAAAAAATTTGCTTTTTGTAAGATTTTTTTCTATTACTTTTGGGTTTAAATGATATACTCCGTATATGAATGTATATCCATTTCTAAATCTCTCCTTTAAATCAACTTTATAAATAGCAGTTACATAATAAACGTTTCCCTTTTGTTCAAGTTTAATTTGAAGAAAAACATTGCTATCAAAATAACCGTTATCTTTTAATATCTTTTTATACTTTTTAAGCAGTTCTAAAACTTCTGTACCTGTATAAACTGTAGGGACTTTTATACTTTCTTTAAAGTTATATCCGTCCACTTCTATTTTTGAAAGAATAAATTTTGAACCTATCTGAAAATGAATATCTAGCTTTACAGTTTTATTTTTTCTATTTATATTCTCATTTAATGTATATCTTGCATTAAGATATCCTTTTTTTTGATATTTGTTTTCTAAACTTTTTAGATATTCTTTTATCTCTGCCCTTTTATAAGGTTTATTTTCAAACTTTTCTTCTATCTTTTTGGCCAGTTTTTCATCTTCTGATTGAACCTTAATATCTTTTACAAAATATAATTTTCCAGTATTTATTTTAAAGATTATGGTTTTTATATATTTTTCATCTTTTGTATTGAATTTAACTTTTGCATCAAGATAACCGTTGTCTGCAAAAAAGGTCTCTATCTTTTCTGCAACTGTCCTTATTTGGAAAATAGAAACACCTGTCGTTTTAAAATTTGCAAGTTCTTCTAACTTTTTTTCTAAAGATCTATCAAAATCACCTTCAAATCTGATCACATATTTTTTTCTTAAACTTAAAAATAAATAAAGATCTGCTTTTTTTCCGTCTGGGATAATACTTTGAATAGTCACAAAATTATCAAAATACCCTTTATCTTTTAAAAAGTTTGAAAATTTATCTATTTGATCCTGAAGTTTTTGAAATTTCAGAGGTTTTCCTCTTTTTAGTTTTAAAAATTTTTTAAACTCTTTTTTCTCCTTTTCTGATAGAGGAATGTCTGATATAAAATATATTTCACGCAGTTCTAATTGATTTCCTTCATCTATTTTTACTTTTACAACAGCCTGTCCTTTTTCATCGATTGAGATGAAAACATAAACGGAGGTATTAAAGTATCCATTATCCAGATAAAACTGTTTTACACGAAGTGGAACATTTTTAAAGTTTTGATAATCTAAAGGATGTTTTTCAACAATACCAGAAACACCTATTATTTCATTTTTCCAGAAAGATTTATTACCTTTTACTTTTATTTTTTTTATAATCGGCTTTTTATCAACTACAATTTTATTTCCTACTATTTCAACTTTTACAAAATCTCCCGTCTCTTCTAAAAATCCTTTAATGAGATTTAGATCTTTTACCTTTTTATAAATTTCGTCAAGATTATTTTTAGGAAGTGGATAATTTGATTGTATAAGCTGGGCATTTGAGTTAAATATAAGAAACATTAATAGAGTAACTATGTATATATATGTTTTCGCCATTTAGTATTCTCAAGTTTGGATTTTATGGATATATTATAACAGAGAGTAGTTTTATGCTTGCTGCATAATTTGTTGTATAATAACAAAAAAATCTTAAGGAGTAAGGCAATGAATGAAAAAGACCTTATGCAAAATCCATTTCAAACCAATGCAAAATTTGATATGTTCAAAGAAGAATCAGAATTCGATAGAATATTAAAAAATCTACTTATACCTGCAAGAAGTGGTGTTTATTTTTCAAGATATGAAATAAGAGAAATAGGTAAAGTTTTCGGAGTTGAGGTTCCTGTAAAAGAAAGAAAAGAGATGTTAAAAGATATATTTATGTATGCAAAACAGATGGATAAATTAAAAGATTTATTGGATCTTTTGAATGATATTATTGACAGCAGGATAGAACAGTACAATGAACTTGCCGAACTTTATCCACGCTCAAAAAATATAATCGAAAAATGGGAAAAGAAAGCCTCAAGAGTAAAAGATATGATCAACACCATGAAAAAAGAAATTGATATTTACCCTGATGTTCCACCACAAATGTAGGAGGTAATCAGATGAAAGTTTCTGAATATCATAAACAGGGATTAAAAAATCGTGTTGAAGAGCAGCCAGAAGGATATCAGATTTTAGGTTCTCATAAAGAAGGTGTTCATCAGGTAACCTGTTTTGTAAAAGTAGAAGATGATAAAATCATTGATGCCAAATATACATCATCAAAACGTTGCAAAAAACTTATGGCTGTAGCTGATGTTATATGCGAAAAGTTAAAAAGTCAAAATATAGACAATATCTCGATAGACAAAAATGAGATTTTAGAGTTTTTCAAAGAAGAAAAAGAAAAAGATAAAATGGAAAATAGAATAGATATCGTTCTAAAAGCTTTAAATCTGGTATGAAAACAAAAAGATTGTTTATAGGAACATTTATAGAGTCAAAACCATTAAAATCAAAATACTCAAAAATAAAAAAAGAATTTGGGGGAATACTTCCAGGAAGATGGATAAAACCTGAAAATTTTCATATAACATTTAAATTTTTAGGAAATGTTCCTGAAGAAGAAATACCAGAAATCCAAGATAAACTTAAAGAATATCTTGATAAACTCCAGAACGCCCAGTTTGAACTTAGAGGATTAGGAGTATTCCCCAATGCAGAACATCCGAAGGTGTTATATATAAAAGTTATAGACAATGATGGAATTTTAAAAAAATTGCAGAAGTTCACAGAAGAAAAAATGGAACAGTTAGGTTTTAAAAAAGAAAACAGACCTTTTATACCTCACATAACACTGAAAAGAATAAAGTCTGCAGATGTGGAAAAACTTAAACAAAAGTTAGAAAAATATAAAGAAGTTAGTTTCGGAAAACAGAGTATAGTCGAACTAAACCTTATTGAAAGTATCACTAATCCAAAAGGTGCCATTTATAAAAAAATCAAACATTAATCATATCTATCAACAAAAATTTCAGAAATAATAAATAAAAAAAAGGAGTTAGTTATGAACAGAGCAGTAGTTATCGATGAAAATATGATTTTGTCTTCTAAAATCAATAATATTTTAAAAAATCAAGGATTAGAAACAAAAGTTATATCTTTTGCAAAAAGCAATCTTGTTGACAAATTGAAAGAGTTTAACGCTGAACTGGTCATCATAAATTTAGAATCAAGAGCAAATAACTCTTTAGAAATCATAAAAAACATTAAAGAAAATCTGCCTGAAGCCAAAATAGTAGGATATGCA
>JALVEZ010000132.1 GCA_027030405.1 Hydrogenothermaceae bacterium
CTGTTATTTTATTAAAAGCCTTATCAACTTATTTTAATACTGAAGATGATAAGAAAGAATTGGAAAATATCATTTTAAGCATAGATGAGAAAATAAGAGAGGTAAGAAATATATATAACCACGAAAAATTATACATTTCACAAATAGCATTAACTCATCTAACAGATAAAAATTTTCCTAAGATATCAAAAAAGCTAAAGAAAGAATTGAGAAAATTTACCGGAAAATATTCTGAATCTTTGTTTCCATATATTATAGGTAGAACTAAAAGTAGTGTTAAAAAAAGATTTTTGAAATAACTTATGCAAGTTAGATTGTTATAAATTTTGATTATAGGGAAACTTTATTATATCTGCCTTTGTTTCACATAATAAATCGGTATGAGCTGATAAGTTCCAGAATTCTTCTTTTTATTCACATATTAATAACTTTAAAAGCCTAATTTCTTCTTTTTCTTTATATTTTACAATTTCAATCAAAACACATTACCATAACTATTATTATAGTAAAGCCTTTAGTTTCAACTACTTTAAATGCATAATCCTTCAAGGCTTTGTTTCGTATGCTTTTTACCATATATTATGGATTAAGAATATTTTTGATTTAAATTTAAAAGAGGCTGAAAATATGTATTCTTTTTTATTTACTCTAATAATAATTCTAACTGTTTTAGGACTTTCAATCTTTGTAATAGGTGGATTCATCTTTGCTTTTCAATCTATAAAAAATTTTCTGGAAGAAAGTAAAAAGTAATGGAAATACTTTTATTAATCCTTTTACTTATAGCAGGATTAACAGTTTTAACAGTATTTGGAATAATGGCATTTCAGTCAATTCAGGATTATTTTGAAGAAAGAAGGGAAGAACAACAAAATAAAGACAAAAAATTGAATTAATTCAAGTAATCTAATCAAAATTTTTGCGGCCGCCGCTTCGCTAAAAAACCTTACAGCGAACAACCTTACTGCCGATAAAACCTTGCAGCTTACCATGCCTGTGGCGGTTAGGTTGTTTGCATTTAGGTTGAAAAGGCTTTTAGGTTGTCTGGCTTTTAGGTTTAGATGGAACTAAAATATTTATATGGGTAAGTGGGAAAAGTATTTTCTTAGGTTTTACTTTATATTTGGGTTTACTCTTGTTGTTATAGCTTTTCCATATTTATTTTATATTTCCTTTAAATTTATCGTTGAAGAAAGCGAAATTCCTATTATTTTAAGAATTATGGTTATAGGATTGGGATACTTTATGATTCTTACTTTCGGGTTTATGGCTGTTTCTTCAATTGAATGGAAAGAAATATTTGGAAAAGACAAAGAAGATAAATAATTCTCGTTTCTGTTGTAAAATCTTACAGAAAACACATCTTTATTTTGACAAAAAATTTTATAGAGGTGTTCTTATGAAAATTGTAATAGAAGTTCCAGATGAACTTAATTTAAAAGAAGATGAAATAAAAATAGCTGCCTTAGCTAAGTTATATGAACTTGGGAAAATATCTTCTGGTAAGGCTGCCAAACTACTGGGTATATCTCGTATAGAGTTTTTGGATTTACTTGGAAAATATAAAGTCCAGATATCACCTGATGCAGAGGAGGAACTTTTAAAGGATATAGAGAATGCCTAAAATAGTATCTAATACTACTCCTATCTTGTCTTTTATTAAGATAGACAGATTGGATATACTGAGAACTCTTTATAAGGAAATACTTATTCCAGAAGCGGTTTATAGGGAACTTGAAGAAGGTAAAAACAAATATTATGTAAATATCTCTAACGAAAACTGGATAAAAATTTTTACTGTTAAAAATAAAAATTTTGTAGAGCAGTTAGAGGAGGAATTAGATAGAGGTGAAGCAGAAGCTATTGCATTATCCTTAGAAATATCGGCAGATTTACTGTTAATAGATGAAAAAATTGGAAGAAAATTTGCCGAAGAAAATGGATTAAAAATCACAGGAACCATAGGAATATTGCTTAAAGCAAAGAAAAAAGGAATTATCAAAGAAGTTAAACCTTTAATTTATGAACTAATAGAAAAAGGAAATTACTACAAAGATACTTTTATCAAAATCATATTAAAACAAGCAAGAGAATTAGAGTAAAAAATATGCAAGTTTTTAAGAATGCTTTGTTAAAAGCTTTTCCCATAGTTTTATACCATTTTCTCTTTTTATACTAGGCTTTATCCTTAGATAAGGAACATCTTTTCCAATTTCAAAATCGGATGGAACGGTATATATATGTCCTTTATATGCTTTTCCGCGAACATAAAAATAAGCCTGAAAGTTTTGCAAAGATGTTAGCTGGTTGGGTTCTATCAGATATGTGTAATTATCCTGGACATTCAATGTATCCTCTATTCCGAAAGCTATTCTTATAGGTCTTTTACCTAATAATTGACTGAACCACTGGGCACTTTCGGTATCTGCCTGAGCCAAAAATATTTTTATTCTGGTATTTGCCTGTATTATTTTTTTCATTGTTTCCTTTTCTTCGTGGGATATATCAGAAAGAGATTGATGGGCTGCAATTATTCTTATCCCTGCACTTCTACCTTTGTTAAACAAATCCTGAATACCTTCAAAAACAAAGTTTTCAAACTCATCTATACTTAATACTACTTTTGTTTTTTGTATGTTAGCTGATAGATAACCCGTAATATACTGCAGGTCTGAAGCTATCATTTTCCCGAGACTTTTTGCTACTTCTCCAAACAAAAGTTTTGGTAAAACCACATAAACAACAGCATCGGCAAAAATCAGTTTTTCAAAATTTATATCTGATATATAAGAGTTTAAAAAATCATAGTCAGACATCTTTGCGGTAAAGTTCCTCAAGCCTGATATATCCTTTTCCGCTTGCATTCTTTTTTTATCATCGTTAAGCCTTTCATACAGGTTGTATAGATATGTTTTAGCCTGCTGGTTTTTAGTTTGTTT
>JALVEZ010000133.1 GCA_027030405.1 Hydrogenothermaceae bacterium
AAATCCTTTTCTACTTCCATTTGATCCTCCTTATTTTAGGCTGAAATTTTCAGGTTAAGTATTATATAACAATTGCTTTTTTATAAAAAAATAAATACTTTTATTATAAATTCTACAAAATTCTACAAGAGGTGATTAAAATATACGTTTTAGGCGATGACTTGGATTTTCCCAATCCAGAATACAGTATTATTTCTGATGGTTTAGTTGCAATAGGTGGCGATCTAAATCCAGAGAGGATTTTACGGGCTTATTCAAAAGGAATTTTTCCGTGGTATTCAGAAGGAGAACCTATCCTCTGGTGGAGTCCTGATCCCCGAATGATTCTTTATTTTGATGATTATAAAATTTCCAGAAGTTTAAAGAAAATTTTAAAAAAAGATAAATTTAAAGTAAAATTTGATACAAATTTTGAAGAAGTGATAAAAAAATGTGCGGAAGTAAGAAAAGAAGAAGGGACATGGATTCTACCTGAAGTTCAGGAAGCATACATACATCTACATAAACTCGGGTATGCACATTCGGTTGAAACATATAATGAAAAAGGTGAGTTAGTAGGGGGACTTTATGGAATAAGTATTGGCGGTATGTTTTCTGGAGAATCGATGTTCACACTTGAAAATGACGCTTCTAAAGTAGCTTTGACATACCTTGTAAATGTTTTAAAACAGAATTATTTTGATTTTATTGATTGTCAAATACCAAGTGAACATTTTGCACGGTGGGGTGCCATTGAAATTCCACGGAAAATGTTTTTGAGAGAATTGAAAAAATCATTAAAGAAAAAAACAGTGGTAGGTAATTGGGGTGAAATATTCAACGTTAGAGAAGGAATATAAAAGAGCTAAAGAATATATAAACAATGCAGATGCAGTTTTAATAACTGCTGGTGCTGGAATGGGAGTAGATTCTGGACTTCCAGATTTTAGAGGAAAAGAAGGTTTTTGGAAAGCCTATCCGATAGCAAAGAAATTAGGACTTAGATTTGAGCAGATGGCCAATCCTCAGTGGTTTAAAAAGAATCCTAAACTTGCTTGGGCTTTCTACGGTCACAGACTTAATCTTTATAGAAATACAGAGCCCCATGAGGGGTTTAAAAAGATTTTAGAACTGGGAAAGTCTAAAAATAATGAGTATTTCGTTTTTACATCAAATGTTGACGGACAGTTTCAAAAAGCAGGTTTTCCTGGAGAAAAAATAGTTGAAGTTCACGGCTCTATACACCATTTACAATGTACCCAGCCCTGTAGCAGAGATATATGGTCTGCAGATGGTGTTAATGTAGAAATAGATATGGAGAAGTTTGAAGCTAAAGAACCTTTACCTGAATGTATACATTGTGGAGAAATAGCAAGACCAAACATTTTAATGTTCGGTGACTGGTACTGGATAGAGGACAGAACTGCACAGCAGGAAGAACGTTTAGAAAAGTGGCTAAACAAAGTAAAATACAAAAATCTAAAACTGGTAATTATAGAAATAGGAGCAGGAAAAGCAGTCCCTACTGTAAGAATGTTCTCTGAAAGAATCGCATCAGAGTTTTATGCCCCATTGATAAGAATAAATCCGAGGGATTATGAAGTTCCATATGATAAAGATATATCTATTCCTACAGGTGGATTAGAAGGAATTAAAAATATAGTTGATTTATAAGCCCTGTAGATTTTCTACAGGGCTTTCGATTATGAATTTGAGTTATGTAAAATCATTGTTTGATAAAATGGTTCAACTGGCCCTGCGATAACATAAGCTCCTACAGGCATAGCAGCTTTTCTAAATCGGGGATCTATATGAGAATTTTCATGATCTCCTACCGATTTCCATACACCGTGGAATAAATAATTCCTTGTACCACCTGCTGAATATGCGTTTTGCATTATTTCTGTTGTAAGAGGTTTTTGGTAGAAAGTATTATTTAAAGTTCCTGGATTTCCATCATCTGGATTACTGCTTGGTTGATATGTTTCTTGAGCTGTAGTTAGTAGTGCAGTTGCTTTCTGGTTAACTATCTCAGTGTCTTCATCTCTAATTGTGACATGATTTAAAACTGTTATGGTTACACCGTTAGAAGAACCATCTGCAGGAATAGGCCTGTATGTTGTGTCAGCTATATCTTTTTGATTCTTTAAAAAAGAGATAATTTCTTCTTTTGTTTTGTAAATATTATTTGCATCGCCAGCAGCGACTGTTTTATATATTCCCTGATAGTAATCAAGGGCTATCGGTGTTTTCTGAGGTGGGTTTCCTGGTTTATATGCATATAATAGAGGTTCTATATTGTTTTTAAACCATTCTTTTGATTGGGAAGCAATTAAATTATCATAACTGTCAAAACGAATCATCAATGCATAAACAAAAGGTCGTATTCCTTGATGAGCACCATCAATTACAGCTGATTTCAACGCCCCTTTTAAATCAGTTGGATAATTTTTTACCATTGTTGATTCTCCAACCATCTGTTTAAGGGATAGACTTAAAAAACCAGTTTTATTTTCTAAGGCATTTGCCTGATTCGACACTTCAGTTGTCATGGATTGTATAGCCGGCCCTGCTATCTTAAATTCATAATATAAAGTAACAGGCCCTTCTGGTTTTGGTTGAGTTTGTTCCATCTCATCACTATCTCCACCACCAAGACCACAGGCACTGATAAATGTTGTTGCAGACACTAAACCTGCCGTAGTAATAAACTCTCTTCTATTCATAGAAACTATCCTCCTATAGTTTTTATATATATAAATAAAATTGTATATAAAGAGAATTTAATATAAAAATTTACAAATACCCTGAGTGAGAAATTAAGCTCTAAGTTGAGCATTTAAATTTCTCAAAAAAGAAAATCCCAAAGCAAAACCATACAAGTAAACTAAAAGAGTAATCCCTTTTTTCCAACGAGAATA